>JBGOXH010000032.1:0-15654 GCA_041479075.1 Bacteroidia bacterium
AGTGTATCTGATACACCTATTTCCTGATAAGGATTTTGCTGAGAATTATCTAAAAGTCCAAGCTTTAACAATACTCTCAGGTTTCCATAGATTGCTTCTTCAATCTCCTTCTCTGTAATCAGGCCTTTCCCCAGAGCTTCTTTCATTGCAGCCATATAGTTATCGAGGAAAACAGTAATCCCAGCTTTAATACATTGTGCAGCAGCAACATCCAGAGATGGATAATAAGCGTGAGTGGAAAGCAGCTGTCTGAAGGCACCTCCGTCTGTACAGATGATCCCTCTTAGTCCCCAGTCTTTCATAGTCACATCCCTCAGAACCGGGTGAACAGTACATGGGATACCATTATATTTATTATATGCTGCCATGAAGCATTGTGATCCACCCTCGGTCACTCCTTTATAAAAGGCATAAGAATAGTACTCACGAAACAGTCTCTCATCGAAGTTAGAACTGTTAAATGCTCTGTTATTCTCATTACTGTTGGCAAGAAAATGTTTCATCAGTGAAGCAGTTTTCCAGTATGTAGAATTATTGCCCTGAAGCCCTTTGACATAAGCAGTTACCATTGTAGCATTCAGAAACGGATCTTCACCATAGCACTCTTCTGTTCTGCCCCATCTGATGTCGCGACCCATATCGGCATTGGGTGCAAACACTATCAATCCTGAAATGCCATATTTCTGGTTTTGGGCAAGATATCTTGCCTCTGTTGCTTCCCAGTCGGCTACCTGTTGAAGCAGTTCAGGATCCCACATCTCTGCAAGCCCGATAGACTGAGGGAAGGTTGTAGTCGGAGAAGCCTTTGATCCCTTGACTGCCCAGTTTGCCGGACCGCTATATGCCAGGCCATGTAATCCTTCAATAGAACGTGTACCCTTTACCCCAAGTCTCAGTATGGAGAGTCTGGTTGAGAGACAGCTTAACTTCTCATCAAGTGTCATCAGGGATATCAGGTTATTGATTCTTTCTTTTTCGGAAAGGTGTGTATTCTGAAAAGGATAATTCTGGGCACACGAAACCATCGAGATCAAACAAAGGACTAAAATAAAAGCGTTTCTTTTCATCATTATCTTTTTTGTAACCATATATCAATACGAGGAGCATCACCGTCATAGGGTTTTCCGACGATGTCAAAGTCGCTGTCTCCGTCAAGATCAACGATCTCAGAATCGTGAAGATCGATACCCACTGAAATTACTATATCACGTATGAAATTTTATCAGTTTAATCAGTGCTTTTCCTGCCAATAAAATGAAAAACCATCTTTTTTAGTTCGCTGGCCTTTAAGGGCTTGGATATATAATCATTGCAGCCTGAACTTAATGCCATCTCCCTGTCACCGGAAAGTGCATAGGCTGTCTGGGCAATTATTGGTATAAATTTGTTAAACTGCCTGATTTGCCTTGTGGCTTCAAATCCTGTTAATCCTGGCATTCTCAGATCCATTATTATTAAAGAGATATCCGGATTCTCCCTGACAGCTTTTACTGTTTCTGTACCTGTAGTAGTGTGTATAAATGTAGTACTCTCAGCTGACAGCAGGCTCTTCAGATACAGATAGCTCGCATAATCATCTTCTGCAATCAGAATTTTGGATTGGAATATATTGGATGCCTTTAAGGCAATGTTCATCTCATTCTCACTACTTTCTTCATGTGCAGGGAAATAGGGTATCGAAAAACTGAACCTGCTTCCTTTTCCGGGGTCAGAATGAACCATTATTTCCCCGTTAAGCATCTGCACATAAGCCTTGACAATAGATAATCCCAGTCCCGAACCTTCCTGAGGACGGGAACTTGATAAGTCTGCCTGGACAAACCTTTCGAAAATAATTTCCAGCCTGTCTTCAGAGATACCAACTCCTGTGTCTTTAATATAGAAGACAAGGTTTTCACTTTCGAGAAAGCATCCAAATTCAATATAACCCTTTGAGGTGAATTTAATAGCATTTTTTAAAAGGTTGGTGATTATGCTTTCCAACTTTACTCTATCTGTCTGAAAATACTTTATTTCTTCCGGAAGCTGATTGGAGATTATATATTTTAATCCTTTCTGATCGGTCTGCTGTCTGAAAAATCCGTGATAATAGGCCATGAGTTCGCAAATATTGACTGAAGACTTATTGATCTTCAGTTCACCTGACTCTATTTTTGAGATTTCTATAATATCATTTATGGTATCAAGCAGTCTGTGACCGCTTTGTGTTACAATATCAATGTAAGCAGATTTATTTTCCTCAGAAAGATCTGGTTCCCTCAGAAGATCGAGAAAACCGATTATTCCATTCATAGGAGTGCGGATTTCATGGCTCATATTAGCCAGGAATGCAGATTTCAGGCGGTCAGTCTCTTCTGCTTTTTCCTTTGCTGCTATCATTTTCTGCTCTTTAATAAGCCGTTCCTTCACATTTACCAGGGTCTGGGCATAAACCTGAAGAAGCTGCTGTTCATATTCTGTGTAAACATGTTTTTGCTTTACTGAATCAAAACCTACAAATCCCAGACATTCGCCTTCATAAATAAGTGGAATAGTGAGCACACTTATTATATCCTGGCTCTGGAGAAATTTTTGCAGGTTGTTTTCGGGGAGTTCAGAAACGTCTTTCACCATTACAATTTCACCCCTTTTATGTATATTTATCCATTCGGTATATTCACCGAGAGGAACAGCCTGCAAATTATCAATCTCTGTTTCAATACCCTGTCTGCACCATTCGAAAGTGTTAGTGGCAGTCTGATTTATAAAATTATAGTCAAACACATAAGCCCTGTCGGCGCCGACAAATTCACCAATTTCGTTCAATGACTGATGAATTGCCGGTTCTATTTCTTTGAGAGGCAGATTGATAAATCCTGATGAAAGATCAATAAGTATTTTCTGCAAATCTGACAGATATTGCAGCTGATTTCTAGCAATCATCTTCTCAGTAACATCTTTACCGTAAAGAGATGCCCCGACAACTTTACTGTCAACGACTATAGGATTCATCGCAACCTCAATGTAAATCGACTTTCCTCCAATATCAATTCTGTCTTCAAAAACAAAATGTTCATTCTTGAATGTCCTTTCGTATCTTTCCTTCCATAGCGGCTGTATTTCAGCAGGAAGAGATTCAACAATATTTATCCCTTTTGCAAGCTTTACACCAAAGGTTTGCTTAAATGCTGTGGCAAACACCTCATTCACATACTGTATCTCATAATTCCTGTTAACGGACCAGATACTCTCCAATGTATTCTCAATAATAGCCTTTAGATTTGCTTCGTTCTCCTTTATTGCATTTTCAGCACGTATACTTTCAGTGATTTCTTGAAGTATCCCGTCAAAATATATAGGAATTCCATGTTTATTAAATACCAGCCGGCTGTTGTCCTTAACCCATATCATCTCTCCGGTCTTTTTCTCCAGCTGAAAAATACTCTGGATAACTGAAGAGGTTTTTTTAGAGGCTTCCAGCTGATTTTCCCTGTCGGAGGGATTAACATATAATTGACTGACATTGAGTTTCAATAGCTCATCTATCGAATCATAATTCAAAATCTTTACCAGTGCTGGATTTGAGTAAACTAACTGACCATCCACCGTAGTCCTGTAAACTCCTACAGGCAACTGATCGGTAAGCGATCTGTATTTATCCTCGCTTTCCTTCAAAGCTTCAAGAGCCATAAATCTTTCTGTCATGTCACGTGCCATGGCAAATACCACTTCCTGTCCAAAGTACAATCCTTTGTTCAGTACAACTTCTTTAGGGAATATTTCACTGTTTTTGCGTTTGCCCCACCATTCAAATCTCTGAGGCTCTCCATTAAAAGCTTTGATTAAATGATTTCTTGTCTCCTCAAGGTCGTTTAGCCCTGGAGCCGAAAGCTTTTCCGGCGTATATCCGACCATCTCCTCGTGAGTGTAGCCATACATTGTTGTAGCAGCTGGATTAACATCGATAAAAACGCCTTCACTGTCCTGGATATAGATAGCATCAGTTGCATTGTTAAAAATGCTCCTGTAACTCATCTCACTTTCGGCCAGGGCTGCATTCATATTGATGAATTGATGGTTTTGCGGCACCATGTCTTCTTGTTTATGTGTCTTTTTTTCATCTTCTAGCCTCTATGATTGAAACAATTTTATTAAAATCTTCAGCAATTTTGGGATCAAACTTAGCAAGCTTTTTCCATTCATCGGATCCATAAACTCCAACCTGCGAATAATCGAATGGCATGAATTTAATCTTTTTTACAACTGAAAGTTTCTTAAATCTGAAATCAAAATTTTGGGGATCAATAAATCCAGGATCGGCAATAACCGAATGGAGGTCTTTACCATTTTTCTGCCATTCCGAAAATGATTTATCAGCAAATTTAATATCAGTTGTCCTTGTATCCCAGTAACAGTTATAATCGCTTAATAAATTGAATTTGTGCCAGTTACTGCTTAAAAGAGTCCCTTCATCGAAATATATTATGTTATTTGTAAATGAAATCGATTTATGCTCCTCAACTCTTGTTGCCTGCAACTGAGCCCTGATATTCAATGCAAATATGTTGTTCCTGATGATATTCTCTTTCCCATAATGCTGATGAAAGCCAGAATTCTTACACGCATAAACCAGGTTGTTTTCCATCGTTATGCCGAAAGAGCCCTCATCGGTATAGAGACCCCACCCTCCGTAATCGAAGGAATAGACATGATGGATCACGTTATTAGAGACAACTGTTCCTTCTGATGCGCCCAGAGTATAAACACCCCCCATATCACAAAGCTCTCCCCATCCCAGATGATGAATATGATTGTATGCCACCAGATTGCGTTTAGATGGACTGTATGCATAACCCCATATCCAGCCAACAGAGACTCCGGAATACCTAAGGTTTGATATCTCATTATGAGTCAGTTTGTTATCACTTGCATGGAAAATTATTATTCCCACTGCACATGGAAAGATATGTCCGGCATCGGTGATAATATTATTATCCACAACAATGTTATTTGTTATTTCGTATGGATCTTTCCGTAGTGTTGTTTCGCCTATTTTTATTCCTCCGGCACCCAGATCGT
Source organism: Bacteroidia bacterium (assembly GCA_041479075.1). Taxonomy (GTDB): domain Bacteria; phylum Bacteroidota; class Bacteroidia; order Bacteroidales; family VadinHA17; genus LD21. The sequence continues at coordinate 5,059 of JBGOXH010000032.1, forward strand.
GCATATAACACTGATTTACAACACAATTACTGCATCCCCTCCGGAACCAGAAGGCATAAGTACCTGTATGTGCTATATCACAATTATTGAATGAAATGTTTTTTGCATAATCGAGTGTAATTACCGCTCCAACAGGCGCTGCTGCCTGGGCAGGTTCATTACCGGCTGCCGGCGTCCGGTAACCGGCAACCGCAAAGGTTAGATTTTCAAATCTTATGTTACTTACTGGTTTATCCGACGACTCTCCTTTTATATTGATGAATTCCTTCAGGATAGGTGCATGAAATACTGTATTTTGAATAGTCTCACCCGTAAGGGGTATATAATAAAGGTATCCGGATCTGTCGAGGTACCATTCCCCGGGTGAGTCGAGAGCACCACGGTAATTCTCGATCAGCCAACGCGACTTGCCATTGATTGGATTCCATGGCTTCATTCCTTCACCTGCAATGAAAAATGCCGACTGTGCCTTGCTGAAGCTTAAAACACGTTTCCTGGTGTTATCCCAGTTGTGGTAAAAAACTATCAGGGCATCTTCATAATCCTGATCTGTAAATCCGGCAATACTTTTAGCATCTGTACTGTCGACAACTATTTTCTGCACGGCAACCTGAGCCATTCGTCCGGTTCCCGTTTCCGCAACTGTCTCTTCTACTTTCTTTACAAAATAGAATCCCTCATTTGGACTCTTTGCCCTGATTGCCCTCCGTCCATTTACGTAAAGCTGTTCGAAATATGAATCATAGTATGCGACCTGCGGGATGAATGCCTTCCAAAGGTTTTCGCCCACTGCCTCAAACCCTTTAATTTCCACTCCCCCTCTAAAGATCACCTTTGCTCCTTCAGCAGCCTTGAAAACTGTTGGAAATGCCTCGGTTCCCGCATCTGACTTATCAAGCTCAAGAGGCCGAAGCATCAGGTATTCGCCTTCAAGGGCAATGATCTCAACAGGTTGTTCCGGATGGTTGGTTTTTCGAATCACCCTTACAAGGTCACAAGCTTTGTTTAATGAGGCAACCGGATTTTCAAATGTGCCGGGATTGTTATCGTTTCCGTTCGGCGAAAGATATATTTTCTGTGCATCAGCTGTAACAGAAGAAATAGAGAAAACTATAATCAATAACACGGAGAGTGATCTATTTTTCATTTTCTGGATGATAAATAATGAGTACCGAAGTAATTATCTGTCAACGTGACACAAACATCTCCTCATAATGAGGCATCGGATCAAATATCCCTCCACCGGTTCTGTAAAAACTTCTGCCAAGCTCATAAACTCCTTTTCTGACATGAACCCATGAAGCATCTTTTCTTGGATGATATTCAAGCATTGTGCTCCAGTTTTTGTAGTTCTGATGGCCATTGCTCTCAAGCAACCCAAGGTTTCCTATACCCGGAAACTGAGCCAGCCTGGCTGCAACATTTTTGTTCCATTCCACCAGCACCGGATTCACAGTCAGATCGGCACAAAAACACGGAATGTTGCGTTCATAAGCCGCCTGAGCAATCTTCATTGTCATGCTTAAAGTTTTTGCAATTGCTTTGAGTGCTAATGCTTTATATCCCATCTGGATTCGTTTGACAGCATCCTCAACTGTATGGGCGCTTTCATCTGAAGCCAGCCGAACCGGAATATCACTTACATCAATTTCAAGCTCTTCAGGAAAAGGCTCCTCTATTATAACAATCTGATCAAATGCCCCGATATTCCTGGCATGATCAAGCAACTTCAACAGTGTATCTTTATTCTCATATCTCCCGTTTGCATCGAAATAGTAAGGAAGCTTCCCATTCTCTGTATATGAAGTTGTTACATTTCCAATAGCTTCATGAATAGCCGAAAGTCTTGCTTTATCTTTTTCCAGCATCTCTTCCTGAGTACCAGGCTGGCCAATTTTGATCTTCATGAAAAAATAACCCTGCTCAGTTGCAGCCTTAATTTCTTCAATAGGGATATTGTATGCCATCAATGGTATTCCGGCAACTTTATTGTGATGATGAGAAATTGCAGGTTTATAAGCGGGTGGAATCATTTCATCAAACGTTTTAATACCATTTTCTTTTGCGAAGAGAAGCCATGCGGCATTATCAACTCCCACTAAGGCATTAAGAGCGAATGTTTTTCGTAATTGAGGGTTAGATGTTATTTTCTGCCCGTACTCATAAACCTCCGGAAGTATTGAATCGAGCAATTCCACCGGCGAAGTAAAAGTCTGACCATTTATCAGCCTTAATGCCTTATCAGTCAGGGAGTACATAAGAGCATTACCTGCATTTTCGGTATGTGATGCAAAAACTTTGGCATCCGACCAGAGGACATTTTGCGTACATAACCCTATGGAATGTGCTCCCGAAGTGCTTGCAAGAAAAGATGCCGTCTGCCAGATTTCGGTCATATACCCTCCTTTAAATCCAAAAGGACGGATAAGCGGCTCACTTTCAAAGCTTAAGTTGAATTTTGAAATAGTTATCTTTTTTGGTTCAACAGGAGCACAACCTGTCAGAAAAATATCAAACGGCGAAGAGATGACAGCTGCTCCGGCAGCCATGAGTCCACCTTTAATAAAAGTGCGGCGATTTGTTGACATATCAATAAAGTTCATATTTAGTCAGAAAACCATTAAGAAAATCTACATCCTTCTTCAGTTTTCTGACAATAATTTCCTGTTGTTGTGCAAGCGGCAATTTATCTTCATCTTTTTCAAGAAGGGGATATTCTATATGGAGAGTCAGCGGACCTGTAATATTTAATTCTTTAACTGTTTTGAAAAAGAGGTCCCAGTTAACCATTCCTTCGCCCATTGGAACTGTGACAGCCCTGGGTTTGCCTGTTCCGGTCATCCATGTAAAATCCTTGATGGCCAGGGTTTTGATCCATGGAGCAAGCAGGCGTAAGCCTAATATCCATGCATTTGCACCCTCAACTATTGCATGCCTGACATCGTACTGGCATCCGGCAAATTCGGGAGGAAAATCTTTCAGCAGCTCGTAAACATCCCAGACCGGTCCTCCTACCCTGGTTCCTGCATGATTCTGGTATCCACCATGAATATTGTATTTTTTGTTGAGGTCAACAATATCTTTCAGGGTAGCTTTATGTTTCTGAAGCGATTCCCAGATACCAGTCTTATAATCAAATTCATAATAACCTAATCTGTAGTGTTTTATACCAAGCGATGAAGCTGTTTTAAGGACTCTTTCAGTTAAAGGATCTGCTGCTGTGACAATCCCTGTAACAATCATATCGAGGGCAAGATTATGCTTTTTTGCCTCAGCACAAAGCTTTGGCAAAGCTGTTTCAACATCTGCAGGTTCAGCTTTTCCACCCGGTCTGACAGTAAGATCAAAACCACCGATTCCTGATTTTACAAGGCACTCGCACATAAAATCAAAATCGTATGAATCAAGAGGTTTCGAAAAGATCCTGATAGGAAATTTCTTTTCTGTTTGAGACTGAAAATCTTTATTCAAAGCTGAAGCAAACGGGATCGAAGCACCGGCAGCGACAACTGAAGCAATAAATTTTCTCCGGTTTTGTTTCATAATTTTATTTCGACTTTTTCTTTAATAGACTGTTAAAATTAAGTGAGACTCCAGCCCTCCCTGTAAGTTGTCTTAAGGAACTGGTCAGCTTCCGGCATATCAGGGAAACAGAATTTCTCGGGATCAAATTTAAGGAGCTTACCGCTGAGTGTTTCCTTCAGCTCTTTCCTGATGGCAATGTTTCCAAGCAGCACTGTTTCGGCTAGCGGACCGGCCCATTCAAAATCAGAACCTGCTGGTTTGCCCCCCTTGCATGCAGCAATCCATTCCTCTTCATGTCCGGGTGAGGATGGAATATATGGTGTCGGAGCTTTATAAGAGTTCCTGAGCGATACCGGAAGGATAGTACTGTCGAGTATCTTTCCTTTATCGCCGACATAGAGGGTACCGCCGGCTCCCATCTTCATACCTTCCTCAAGTTCAGGTATTTGCATCGGACGCATGCCTCCATCGTACCATGTAAGAGTCACAGGAGGTAAATCTTCGCGCGATGGAAATTCATATCTGACAATCGATGCCAGTGGATAAGAATCTCCGTTACCGAGAGTTGAAACAGCCTGGATACTGGTGGGATATTTAAGCTTCAAAGCCCTGAAAATCGGATCAAGAGAATGGCATCCGATATCGCCAAGGGCGCCAGTACCAAAGTCCCACCATCCTCGCCAGCTGAACGGATGATAAGCAGGGTGATACGGACGCATTGGCGCTGGTCCTACGAAAAGATCCCAGTCAAGCTCACCGGGAACCGGCGGAGTATCATCAGGCCGGTTAACTCCCTGGGGCCAATATGTTTTAAAGAGTCCGTTGTTCGGTCTGTCAGTCCAGACATGCACTTCCCTGATCGGTCCTATTACACCATCCCAGATCATTTCCCTCAAACGGCGTGGACCATCTGTAGCCTGTCCCTGATTTCCCATCTGAGTAGCCACTTTATACTCCTTCGCTGCTTTTGCCAGCACTCTTGCTTCATACACAGTATGTGTCAGAGGTTTCTGTGTAAATACATGCTTTTTGCGCTTCATGGCTTCAAGACTGATTACCGCATGTGTATGATCGGCTGTGGCGACAATAACTGCATCAATATCTTTCTGTTTATCAAGCATCACCCGGAAATCTTTATACTGTCTTGCTCCCGGATAAGTTTTAAATACCGCGTTGGCTGGTTCTCTCCAGTCGACATCACACAGGGCAACAATGTTCTCGGTTTTGGCCACATTTGCTATGTTATTTTTTCCCATGCCTCCGATTCCGACACCGGCTATATTAAGCTTATCGCTCGGAGCAATATGCCCGAAGCCGGAAATAACGTGTCCCGGTAAAAAAGTCATGCCGGCAACAGCTGCAGCAGAAGTACTTACAAATTCCCTGCGGCTCTTCTTTTTTGAAACTTCATTTTTCATGATGAGTTATATTCATTTAGTGATTGGTGTCAGTACAATATTCCGATAGGCAACCTTACCATGGTCGCCCTGCAGGTAAATCGGGCCTGGCGAAAATACATCAGAGATTATTGCGCCTCCTGTTGGACCATAAATTGGCTGATTATCAATTATTTTGATCCCGTTAAGAATGACTGTCAGATGTCTTTCGCATAACGTCATATCGAGCGATTGCCACGATCCGGCAGGTTTTTCTGCATTGACGGACGGTTTTATCCGGCTGTAAAGAGCACCCATATTATGAATGTTCAGCTCTTTGCCGTATGAATCTGAAACCTGTATCTCGTACATTCCTCTCAGATAAACACCGCTATTGCCGCCTGCAGGAATATTAACCTCAAGCTTAAGATTGAAATCTTCAAATGTTTGTTCAGTTCTGAGGTTACCATAACTTATATGAGGGGCACCCTCTGTCTGGACAGGATCATTAACCAGATTACCATCGACGACATTCCAGCCATTAGTCTGTTTTGGATCTATGAGTCTCCAGCCCGTCAGATCTTTTCCATTGAAAAGAGTTAAAGGAGCACCGTATTTCAGGCTGTTCAAATCGGGAGCAGATGGAACAAGTGGCAACTTTGTACCAGTAAATATTGTTGTATCAACACCCTTTCCGCTGAAACGCGGATCCAGTAATATCCCTTTAATCTGTGCCTCTCCATCCTTTACAATCTCAAGCCAGCTGGTCACAACTCCGGTCCTGACAGGATTATCTTGTTCGTCTTTTGTACGAACTACATTATTTGCCCTCTGGATGACCAGAGTGTGGTCGCAAGCCAGGAAAATATTTGATACAGGTACTACGCTGCCACCAACCCATAGTATGTCTGCATCAATATAGTCTTTCTCCTGGCGAACTTCAATCCAGCCGACTGATCCTCCTTTAATATCAATCGTCCATTGACCTAAAAATTCAGAAATATCAGTTTTCTGAACAGGTGCCTGCTTTGGTTCTACTTTACATGAAGTGAAAGTTATTGACAAAAACGTCAATGCCAGTAACAGAATTTTAGTTTTCATTGTGCATATGAATTAAAGTTTATATCAGACTATTCCAGAATTAGTTAAGTCAATTATTAAAGCTTCCAGGGTTCGCGATATTTATAATGAAGAAGCTTATTTGCAGCCTTGTTATTTATAAATACCTCTTTTTCAGGATCCCACTGCAGGCGACCTTTCACAGCGAGTGCAATATTGGCGAGATGTGCAAAGCTTGTCGATCTGTGTCCATCTTCTATTGAGCACAAAGGTGTTTGCCGCGATTTGATGCAGTCGAGGAAGTTCCTGACAAGGTTCCCTGTGCTGTCGGCACCGCTTCCATCTGCAAGAATTGATTCTTTAATGTTGAATTCCTCGGGTTGAAGTTCATTTTTAAATGTCTGGAACTGGCCATTTTTTGCCGGAGTTATCCGGTAGCCGGATTCACCTGCATTAAGCGTACCGAGAGTACCTCTGAGCTCTACCTCACCATACTGAAATAGTCCACCACCGCTGGCTTCATAAATGCAAAAATTAACTATTGCCTCCGACGCAAATTCAAATGTAACCTGCATGGTATCAGGTATTGTGCGATCGTCATCAACAATATATTTGCCGCCATGTGCGCTGATGGCAACAGGAGCTTTTTCTCCCATCATCCACCGGATTACATCCATGTAATGAACTCCCCAGTTTCCCATCTGGGACGAGTAGTCTTTCCACCATCTGAAATTGTAAGGTGAAATATTATACTGATACGGCCTGTAAGCACGCGGACCGAGCCACATATCCCAGTTAAAGTTCTTTGGCGGTTCTTCAGGCTTCATTTTTCCAATGCCATTCGGATACATATTATTAATACGAAAAGCTGATCCAACTGTTATCTTACCAATTTTCCCTGCAGGTATATCTTTTGCAAGTTTCTGGTAAACAGGGGCACCCCGACGATTTAAACCTACGGCAACCACTCTTTTTGTTTCTGCCTGTGCATTGACCATTGCTCTTCCTTCATGAATGGTTGCAGTCAGAGGCTTTTCGACATAGACATCCTTTCCGGCTCTCACGGCACTGATCATCTGGATTGCATGCCAGTGGTCGGGTGTTGCAATGACAACAGCATCTATGTCTTTATTCTCCAGTAGCTTACGAAAATCTGAAAATTGTTCGACTTTGTTCGGAAAGGTCTCACCCATCCGGGGAATCTGACCTCCAAGATCCTTTAGATACCTTGGATCGACAAGACTTCTGTCGCGGATCATATAAGGTTCATACAGATCGCAGAAAGCAGCGATCTGTGCATCGGGCTGATTCATAAAAAGAGCGAGCAGCTGAGAACCCCTGTTCCCAAGTCCGATGAAGCCAACATTTATTTTTTCATTCGCACCTGATATCCGTCTGTAGCTTTCAGCTTTCAGTGATGTTGCTCCTAACGCAACACCTGCAGATATTAATCCCGTCCTGGCAATAAACTCACGACGGGTTGTTTTATTCCCGTTCTTCATAATTCATTTGATTTAAAGGAAGAAATTTAAAGAAAATAATCTAAACACCCAATATTTTCTGATTTTACACAAATCGTTGTACAAAATCAGACAGGAATGAAATTTACAGAGATGGAAAATTTATTTTATTTTAAGAACCTTCTTATATGAGATTGTTCTTCCTTCTCCAGTAAATCCTTGTATATTAATCACATAATCAGAGGCATAATCCGAAGTCCAGAATTCAACACTTATCTTTCCATTATTATCTGGTTTTACTGAAGGGTTCCAGTATAATGTATTTCTGAAGTCAGGGAGGCTGCTCTCTTTCTTTTCCTGAGTGGAATAATCGGGTGACGAAAATGAATTTGCCGGATCGACCACCCTGTATTGCAGTCTGACTGCATAATCAGGAAGTGTGACACAACTAAAATCTCCTTTTCTTGTTATCACATTTACCAGACCGTAGAATAAATAATCACCGATCAGATAAGGTTCCTTAACTGCATCAATTTTCTCAACGATCTCCGGATCGAGGTTGGCTATAATTGAAGCATCATTAATTACCACGCCATCAATAAATAAGACTGGGGGCTTATTATAAATCTTGTTCTCAACCGGATCAAGAACAGAAAATTCGTACTGCGCTTTTTTGCTTTTCAGCATAACACCCGGCATAAGTTCAAAGAAAACCTCCTGCATTACAGGCAGCTTAATATAGTCATCCATAATAAGTTCCAGATCAGGTTTGCCATAAAATCTCTTTGTAGCCGGCAAAGATCTGGCTGGTTTCAGAGGATTACCCAGGGAGGAAGATCCGTAAATCTTTCTTACCTGGTAATTAATACTCCAATTGGAAATATATTTTGGGATCTCTTTAATTAAGTAGCTCTGATGATTTTCTACCGGAAAAAATTCTTCCGAAAATGGAGATTCTATTTTTATTGTGTTGTTTCTATCAATCTCTTCCGGCTGAATTATAATTTCATGCAATGTTTCCACAATCGGTATTGTGAAACTGAACCGTCCATCTTTATCTGTTTTTGCATATTGGAATGAGGCTGTCTTTGCAGGTGTGGAGAGAAATACATATTTTTCAGCATCAGGCAAGTTAGAACTCTTGTTAAACAGCATGCCGTAAATTGAATGACTTTCGTTTTCAAATTTGTATTTGAAAACAGGCAGGTCATTTGATAATATTTTATTCCAGTCGATCCATTTGCTATTTATTGTCTGTAAAAAATCATTCAACTCTTCCTGTGGAATTTCTTCTATTTTTCTGTCCCTTATTTCATCGGGAAGAACTCCGAATTCACTTCCAAAGATCATATAATCAGTTACATCAGAGCCATAATGAATATCATTACAAGGAGCTACAGATATGCTTATATTTCCTGAATCCGACGATAAAATCTTCCCATCCTCCAAATCAATCTCAAGTGAAATATGATCTCTTTTTTTCAGGTTTTCACTTATGCTGACAGTCAGATTATTATGATCATTTTCTGGAGTATAGATAAACCTGTCAAGAATTGGCTGACCTTCCGAACTGAATAATGTAATCTGATTAATACCCGGAATGAGTGATTGCCCTGGTACAATTACATTCACATTTTTTCCGGAAATCCGGACAGATCCTGAATAGTTGATAACACCATGAGTATTAATTAACAGGTAACAAACATTACCGTTCCGGTAAATGAAATTCTCATCAGCAACAATGGAGAGCACCAGGTTATCCGGATCAGCATTATTAACTGTAAAGGTAAAATCCTTGCCTTCCGGTGTTGGTGAACCTGTTCTGGCGGCTTTCACCGTTGGGCTTTTACCATTATCAGGCTTCATCCTATAACTTCTGCTGTTTAAAGTATTATAGATGTTTATATTCTTCATGAAGCAACCAGACGGAAGAAAATTTTTCATCCAGTTTGTATAAGCCCTTAGAGTATAATTCCCTGAGCTTAATGTGTCAGGTAAAATAACCCGGCCCGGACCGAATCCTTTTTCGATCTCAATTCGTTTCTGTACCACTGGGTGATTGTCGGGATTCAGAACTTCAAAGTACACAATCCTGCTCAGAGAGGATGGCTTATTTTTTTGCCTGTCAATTAAATAAACGTTAAACCACAACTCTTCGCCGGCAATATATTCTTCCCTGTCGGTATGAACAAAAACTTCTTCCCATGGTACAGATTGAGTATACTTTATGAATTTACCTGTAATATTAACCAATTGATCAGCCTGAGCCTGACCAAAGATCCTTGCTGCAGTCAGAGAGCAAAGAAGAAGAATGACAACCGGTTTAGTCATTTTAATCATCGGTATTGTTTTCTTAATCTTAATCATCTTCCCAGAAAACGGGTTTAATTTTTGAACCTCTCGCTGTACAGTCAGCACAGGTTTTTGTTGTTGTAAGAACCTTATATGGCGGCATTGCATAATCAACAGTCATTATTACCCAGATCGTTTGATTAAGTCCTGGAATTGTATCATTATTAAACACAGTATCAGTAGGGCACTTAATGTAAAGGTTAGGCAGACCTGCAAAATAATCTTTAATAAATATCCTTTTTGATGTTTTTGCCGAGACACTGAAATAACCAAGGACCTCTTCACCCGGATCATCAATGCAATAAATATTGCCGATAATAGATGAGGGGGTTATATCATAAAGGCTTCCGGTTTCTTCAAAAATGCTTTGCAGCTTGGACCAGTAATCATATTCATCTTCGTTCATTGAATACTGATTAACCAGCAAACTGTATTTTTTATTCAACCGGTCAGTTTTATTCGAGATAAAAATGATTGGAAACTGTTCAATACGATCTTCAGATAAAGAAGTAGTTGTTTTAATATTTATTTCACTGGAATTATTTGAAATCCAGCATATATCATTGGGTACATCGTATGGAAGCTGAAACTGCCAGGTCTCTTTATAGTCCCACCTGTAATACTTGCATATTTCAGACTGATCGTGGGTGCTCAGGAAAACCTGGCAACCTTGCATCACAGGGGTCAGATCTTCACGCTGTTTAAGAGTAACTTTTTTATAATAGAGGCTGTCAATCGGAGGAACAGGTTTCATTTCAATCAGTGCAGATTCATAGTTTTTGTTGGGTGAGGAGGAGTCATTTATTTTTATTTTTAACTGATAC
>JBGOXH010000264.1:0-3955 GCA_041479075.1 Bacteroidia bacterium
CGGGAAAAATGCTTTCTGGCGATATATTATAATGTTGTTAGCAGTTCTGGCAGCATCAAACAGTATAGGTGCAATTCCTTTATTTATAAGCGTAGGCGTAAGTTCAACCGCTGATCCAAACATACTTGAAAAATTAACTACTGATCCAAACAATCTGAACGTACTGGGTTTAAATCCAAACATTTACCTTTTAGAGATGCTGTTTCCTTTTATTATCGGACTGATTGCTTTCATTTTACTTGTAAAACCATTAAATGAAAGGTCATTATTAAAAATAATTAACGGGACAAACACTTTCAGGTGGAACAGATTCTTTATTTCTGCGTTTATATGGATCGTCGCTTCGGCAATTTATTTATTTGCATGGCTGAAGTTCGATCCTTCAAATTTTACCCTGAACAATAAAACTATTACATTAATTCCGCTGATTTTAATTTCTGTCTTTTTAATCCCTTTCCAGGCTGCATTTGAAGAGATCATTTTCAGGGGCTATCTTATGCAGGGATTTGCAGCGCTGGTCAAAAACAGGTGGTTCCCTCTTGTAATGACATCGATATTATTCGCACTTATGCATGTTATAAATCCTGAAGTGGAAAAATTCGGCTTCTGGACAATGATGCCTCAATATGTTCTGTTCGGATTGATTTTCGGAATTATGACAATTCTTGACGATGGTATTGAAGCCGCCATAGGCGCTCATGCTGCGAATAATGCTTTCTTATGCATATTTGTGACAAATGAAGCTTCTACTTTACAATCTCCTGCGATCTATGAACAGCATAATATATATCCCTGGACAGAATTTGTAGCGATGCTGTTTATGGGGGTACTCATAATTTTCCTGATGAAAATAATCTTTAAATGGAAAAACTTCTCTGATCTTTTCGGGGGAATTGTACCTTCCAATGCTTCTGCTCAGGTACCATAAACTGAAGTTCTTTCTTCAGTCCTGAATTCTCCCCACTTTTCCCTGATCTCCCCGAAAATGCTTCTTATTTCATCTGTATCAAGACTTGTCAGCAGCTTTAACCGGGTCTCTTTAAAATGAGGCAATCCTTTAAAATAATTTGAAAGATGACGGCGCATTTCATATATTGCCCGCTTCCCCTCTTTAAACTCAAGTGATTTTTCAAGATGAAGCAATGCAATTTCGACCTTTTCATTAACTGTGGGTTCCTGTAAAAGTACTCCTGTATTGAGGTAATGTTTTATGTCCCTGAAAATCCATGGTCTTCCTACAGATGCCCGTCCTATCATTATTCCATCTACACCAAATCTGTCAAACATATCCCTGGCTTTTACCGGACCGTCAATATCTCCATTGCCAATTATTGGAATCTTTATTCTGGGATTATTCTTAACAGCACCTATCAAAGTCCAGTCAGCAGATCCTTTGTACATCTGCGTCCTGGTTCGTCCGTGGATTGTAATAGCCTTAATACCAGTGTCCTGCAGTCTTTCTGCCACCCCCACAATGTTTTTATTATCTTCATCCCAGCCTATCCTGGTTTTTACTGTCACCGGAAGCTTCACCGCTTTAACGATAGCTGCTGTCATCTCAACCATAAGCGGGATGTTTTGCAACATTCCGGCACCAGCTCCCCTGTTCGCAATTTTTTTAACAGGACATCCGAAATTAATATCGATAAGTTCCGGCTTTGCTTCCTCTGCAATGATTGCTGCTTCAACCATTGCATCGATAAGGTGACCATAAAGCTGAATACCAATAGGTCTTTCGAAATCGTAAATGTTTAATTTTCTGACACTTTTCTCACCTTCCCTGATAAGGCCATCGGATGAGATAAATTCGGTGAACATAAAATCGGCACCATGGATTTTACAGATCATCCTGAAAGATGGATCTGTGATTTCTTCCATGGGAGCAAGAAACAATGGATGATCACCCAACAATATGTTGCCTATTATCAAAATTCTGAATTATAATATCAGGATCAGACTTAAAAATTATTAGGACCAGGTAGTGGTTTGGATTTCAGAAGCACCTGTCTTGTCCATTTCATTCTTTCTGTAGAAATATATAAGTCCGTATTCTTCACAGGCTTTCTTCTTCGTATCATCAGACAGGGAGCTTTGAGAAGCTTCGACTTCATTCCAGAGCTGTAATATTATTTCATCAGCTTCTCTTCTCATATCACTGGTCCTTTCAGTATAATCAAGCGTTTGTTTTGCAAGAGTTAAATGAAAATTATAAGCTTCAATAAAATTTCCAAATCTAACCTTGACTACAGCTATAGTCGGATTGGTTATCGGACTTCCTCCTTTACGGATTCTGAACTCTTCGCCTTCAATTATTCTTCTGCTCCAGCTTATCAGTTCATTTTCGGTATTAAGGGATGGAACAGTCGATTCATTTGTCGCAAGGCCGTAATAAGCCCTTGTTTCTACAGGTAAATCACCCCTGAAGATTGCCATATTCATAACTCTTAAAAAATGAGTCATATAAACACGGGCTTTTTTGACAATCTCAACATAATCCTTGTTTTTTTTGTTCTGTGAAGCAACAGCCTGTCGTTGAAGCTGAATGGTATGTTCAAAAAGCGGAAGGAATTTTTGTAATCTGATAAATGTTTTTGTTGAAAAGGCCATTTTATATGGAGGGAATTCTGTTCCCTTTTCAAGGGCTGTTTTCATAGCTCTGATGCGCGCAGCATCGGTATTTGGCAACCTGCGGTATGGCATGTTAATTATGGTGTTAATAATTTGTTAGTAACTCATGCGAATATAATATTATTTTGTTAATAATAAACACTATTCGCATAATAATTATGCTGATAATTAAAATGTTCGGAATTAATAATTACGACTTTAGATTGTTTATAACGCTATCATAATAATATTTTACATAATAATGGATATTTAGGTTTCAAGAAGAGAGTTTAAAAAAGTACGAGATTCCTCATTTCTCCGCCAGCCGGCGGATTAATTCGGAATGACAAACCTTTTTTTGTATGAGAGAGAGGAGGCAGTTTGCCAGCGCAAACTGCCTCCTCTCCCCAACCCTCCCAATAAGAGTGTCATTCCGAGTCCGCCAACTGGCGAACGAGGAATCCCTTCCCGTAATACAAAACCTAATCATGTCATTCAAAGTGAAAGCGAGAAATCTCGATTGAAGTGCAGGTGATTCCCGATAATCAAATAAAATAAATCATTTGCTGATTGTTTCATATCTCATCTGGCATTAACTTAGGAGCTTCAAAAACTTATAAAATATTCTGTTATGTTCAAAAGCGACATCTATATTAAAAGAAGAAAAGAACTTCAAAAAAAAATGAAGTCAGGCCTAGCATTATTTATTGGAAATGTCGAAGCCCCAATGAATTATCCTGCGAATACATATCATTTCAGACAGGACAGTGATTTCCTCTATTTCTTTGGAATCGATCTGCCGGGACTTGCCGGATTAATGGATTTCGATTCCGGGAAAGACAGGATCTTCGGTAACGATTTTGATATGGATGACATAATCTGGATGGGACCGCAGCCTACTGTCAAAGAACTTGCACTGAAATGCGGGATATCAACCACATCACCAATGAATAAGCTTGAAGAGACAATCAAGGATGCTCTCTCCAAGAGAAGAAAGATTCATTTTCTACCACCATACAGAGGCGAAACAAAAATGATCCTCGGTTCATTGTTTAAAGAAAATCCCTGTCAGATGAAAACACTGGCATCAGTCGAACTCATTAAAGAAGTTATCTCAATGAGATCGATAAAAGAAAAAGTTGAAATTGATGAAATCGAAAAGGCCATAAATATTGCTTATGACATGCATGTTACTGCCATGAAAATGTGCAAACAGGGTGTCAGGGAACAGGATATTTTCGGAGCAATCGAAGGTATAGCGCTTGCTAAAGGCGGGGGAACCTCTTTCCCGATAATTTTGAGTATTAACGGTCAGACACTTCATAACCATGCCCATGGTAATATTTTA
>JBGOXH010000155.1:0-6802 GCA_041479075.1 Bacteroidia bacterium
AAATACATTATCTTTCATTCAGACTTGAAAAAAATAAGCTTGTCGAAGATGCCTCAAAAAAAATTAAAAGGAAATAATGATTTTTTCAGCAGGGTTTATGACGTCACAATGCTGATCCCCTTCGGGCGGATTACATCCTATGGAGCAATTGCCCGTTTTCTTGGCTCCGGCAGGTCGGCCAGAATGGTTGGATGGGCGCTCTATGTATGCCATACCAAACCGGATTTTATTCCGGCACACAGAGTTGTCAACCGGAATGGCATTCTTACCGGAAAATTTCATTTTGGCAACTCCACTACAATGCAGCAACTTCTTGAGAATGAAGGAATAATTATTGAAGATGACCGCATTCTGAATTTTCGTGAGAAATTTTGGGATCCCTCCACTGAACTTATTTGATTATTTTGTGTTATTAAATAAAAGTGATAAAATTGCACGTTATTTATAATTAATTTAAATAAAAATAAGCCTAAATAAAGATTAAAATGAGATTTCATAATGCCTCATCAAGATTTTACATACTCGCCCCCAAACCCCCTCTCTGCTATCGCAAAGAGGGGGCTTAATTAATTATAAATGAACTACTTCCCCCTCTTTACGAAGTAGAGAGGGGGAACACAAGGGGGTGAGTACATGAAATACAAAATGAAGACATAGATGAAAAGAATATAAAGATATTTTATTAGTTCAAACCATTTAAAGAATTCATATAATTGTCAATGTTCACAAACGATCAGATACTCTCCGCTCTCAAAAAAGTTATCCATCCTGAAAAAGGAAAAGATATTGTTTCGCTGGGAATGGTTTCTGAAATTAATTCAGGGGAAGACGGAATATTTCTTGTTATATCTCCTGAAAGATCAAATGATCCGTTTATTTCATCAATAAAAAGCCTGATTACCAGGACTATAAAAGACAGTTTAGGTCTTGATGCAGTAATTGCAAATATTGAAGTCAGGCCAAAGGTTATAGTAGGAAAACACGAAGAGAAATCTGACGAATTTCTTCCAGGAATAAAGAACATAATAGCCATTTCATCCGGCAAAGGAGGAGTAGGAAAAACTACAGTTGCGGTCAACCTGGCAATTGCCATGGCCAGAAAGAATTTTAAGGTCGGACTTCTCGATGCAGATGTTTTTGGACCTTCGGTTCCAATGATGTTTGATGCTGAAAAATATAAACCTGAAATAAAGAAGGTAAATGACGCCGATTTAATTGTCCCTCTTTTTAAACATGGTGTAAAAGTTCTTTCAACCGGATTTTTCGTCGATCCAAAAGATGCTGTGATATGGAGAGGGCCGATGGCTTCAAATTTTCTGAAACAGCTGATGGCACAGGGCGACTGGGGATCTCTTGACTTCCTGCTTGTCGATCTCCCTCCGGGCACAAGCGATATTCATCTTACACTTGTTCAGGAGGTTTCAGTTACCGGTGCAATCGTTATAACCACTCCGCAGGAAGTTGCGCTTGCCGATGCTGTAAAAGGAATATCAATGTTCAGAAGTGATAAAATCAATGTCCCGGTTCTGGGTCTGGTTGAAAATATGTCGTGGTTTACACCTGCAGAACTTCCTGATAACAAATATTATATCTTCGGAAAAGAGGGAGGCAGAAAGCTGGCTGAAAAAATGGGAGTACCGCTTCTGGGTCAGATACCTCTTGTCCAGAGTATCTGTGAAAGCAGCGACAAAGGGCATCCGGTAGCTCTTGAAGATTCTGCAGCAGGGAAAGCTTTTATGTCACTGGCAGATGAGGTGATCAAGAAAGTCGACGAAAGAAATAAAGATCAAAAACCAACAATTAAAGTACAGATCAATAAATAGAATATGTCAGAATCAAAACACATTAAGGAACGCGTTATAAAAGCACTGGAAAGAGTAAGACCATATCTCCAGTCTGATGGTGGAGATATTGAATTGCTGGAAATCACCAGTGATTTGTCAGTAAAAGTTAAGCTTACTGGTGCCTGCCATGGCTGTCCGTACAGCATGCAGACATTAAAAGCCGGTGTAGAGCAGGCAATTATGAAAGAAGTTCCTGAAATAAAAAGAGTTATTTCAGCCTGATTAACGCAGCTGCCCAATTTTAATTACCTTTGAAATACTATACTCAGTTTTAGTCAGTTTATAGTATTAAAAGATACCTATTGCCTTCAGTAAAAGCATCATATAAATATCTGGCACTCCTCGGATTGTTGCTGTTTCCAACAAACTGTTCTGTAGAAAAAAATACATCAGCAACCAGGTTTTATCATGGCATGACCGCCAGATATAATATCTATTTTAATGGCTATGAGAGCTATAAGGCAGGCGTTCTGAAAGTAAACAAAGGATATGTTGATGATTATGCTGAATTGCTTAAAGTATTTGAATTCAGTGACCCGTCAACTTCATCTCTTTGTTCCTCAGAAATGGAAAGGGCTATTCAGAAAGCCTCAAAACTGATTTCACTAAAATCAATAACGGCAAAACCAGGAACAAAAAAGAAAGATAAAGCTGATCAGAGAGAGATCGACCTGCTTAACCGCAAAGAATATAATGCATGGGTCGATGACAGTTATCTTTTAATTGGCAAGGCAAGATTCTATAAACAGGAATTAAATGAAGCTTCAGCTGTTTTTAGCTATTGTATTACCCAGGCCAACGATCCTGATATCAGAAAAGAGGCTTCAATATGGCTTGCAAGGATCTATAACGAAAAAGGAAATTATAGTGAATCTTTCAGGATATTGACCGAGCTGGAGATAACGGATAAATCATCCAAAGAGCTCAGATCAATATATTACACAACCTTTGCAGATCATTATATCAAACAAAAAAAATATTCTGAAGCAATTGATCCTCTCTGTAAAGCAATTGAGCTTGGTTCAGGTAAACGTTCAAAATACAGGCTGACTTATTTATTGGCCCAGCTGAATGAACGTACAGGAAATTCAGCCAATTCAATTTCACTTTACCGGAAGGTGGTTAAGATGAATCCACCCTATGATATTGAGTCTAATGCCAGGATTAATATTGCAGGTGTTTTTGATGTAAATGCAGGTAACCCCCATGAGATCAAGAAAGAACTTGAGAGAATGCTCCGGGACGTAAAAAATAAGGAGTTCCTTGATCAGATTTACTATGCACTCGGCAATTTATCGATGAAAGAGGGCAATGAAAAGGAGGCATTGGAATTTTTCAGAAAATCGGCTTCTTCTCCTTCCACTAATCAGAATCAGAAAGGAAGATCATTCCTTGCACTGGCCGATTACTATTATAAAAAACCTGATTACCTGAAAGCTGGAGTATATTATGACAGCACTGTTATGTATCTCAATCAGAAATATCCTGACTATCAGCTGTTAAAATCAAAATCGCAAAATCTTAATACAGTTGTATCGCAATTAAAAGTAATACAGGTCGAAGATAGCCTGCAGAAAGTCGCAGCAATGTCAGAATCTGATAGAAATAATCTTATACAATCAATAATCGGCAAGATTGTCCAGGCAGAAATAAATGGAACTTCTACAGAATATACTTCCAGATATAATCTGGGCCAATATTACGAAAATGAGCAACGCTTCAAGGGGAACATCGATCAGGAAGGCAAATGGTATTTTTATAACCAGTCGGCTCTCACGTTCGGACGTACTGAGTTCAGGCGGCGTTGGGGAGACCGAAAACTTGAAGACAACTGGCGCAGGTCAAACAAAACAATAGTTTCCACAGCCCAGGTCGGAGATAATCTTGATGATAACACAAAGACTAATGCCGATACTTCAAGTGTTATACTCGATTATAAGAAACCTGAATTTTATCTGAAAAACCTGCCTCTGACAGATTCGCTTCTTGCTGTTTCAAATGAGAAAATTGCAAATGCTTATCTGAATGCCGGAAAGGCATACTACGAAAAATTGGCAGAGCCGGTAAAAGCGACAGAATCATTTGAAAATCTGTTAACACGCTATCCGGGTAATGAGCAGGTTCCGGAAGCATTATATAACCTTTACAGAGTAAATAAAGATATAAACAGCTCTAAATCTGAATCTTCTAGACAACAACTCCTTGAAAAATATCCTTCAACTGAATTTGCAAAAATATTATCCGACCCAGGTTATTTTGAGAAAAAACTTGCTGACATAAAAATAGTTGAACAGCTTTACGAGCAGGCATATAAGACATATACCGAGGAAGATTTTGCTTCTGCAATTTTCCAGTGTGATGATGCTATTAAAAAATACAGCCAGGATCAGCTCTCTCCCAAATTCATGCTTCTTCGTGCATATTGCATTGCAAAAATAAGCGATGAACGGAATTTTAAAGATGAACTTAGCAAGCTCATTAAATCATTCCCCAATAGTGAAGAAAGCAAAAAGGCAGGAGAGCTAATTGCTTACC
Source organism: Bacteroidia bacterium (assembly GCA_041479075.1). GTDB lineage: Bacteria > Bacteroidota > Bacteroidia > Bacteroidales > VadinHA17 > LD21. Next base: position 4,380 of record JBGOXH010000155.1, read on the forward strand.
TTAACGAAAAGATACCAGAACTTAAAGTTGAAGAAGAAAAAGAGCTAGCGCAGGAGCTTTATGTAGCAGATACTACCGTGACACATGTTTTTGCATTGATAATTGCTGATCCGGCATTTAATATTAATCAGGCTAACTTTGATGTAATCAGTTATAATATTGATAATTATACAAACAATAATTACCGTACTCAGGGAGAGCTTGTCGAAAATAAGTACATTATGATAATTGTTTCCGGATTCTCCAAATATTTTAAAGCAATGGAGTATTATAAAAATTTCAATCTTCAAAAGCTTGTAAGAAATACTTCAGGATCAAAAATGTACATTTTCATTATCAGTAACGATAATATGAAGGCACTCAATAAAGATAAAAATCCTGAGCGGTATCTTCTGTTCTTTAAAGAGAATTATTTGAAATGATGATATAAAACCCTTCCCCCATCCCCTTCCCTTAAGTCCAGGGGGGTAATTTATATTTTTATAGCGATTCCCCTCCCTCCCTTGGTCTTAAGGGAGGGAGTCGGAGGGAGGGTTAAGAAGGATAAGGGGAGGAGACGGAGGTGGGGTTTAAAAAACTTAAGAATAATTAGCCAGCAATGAGAAAAATTAGGATACTCTGGACAGATGACGAGATTGAGGTTCTGAAGCCGCATATATTTTTTCTTGAGGAAAAAGGCTATGAAATTGATACCTGTTCAAACGGAAACGATACTGTCGACCTGGTCAGACAAAACACTTATGACCTTATCTTTCTTGATGAAAACATGCCAGGATTAAGCGGCATTGAAACGCTCAGACTGATCAGGGAAATCAGGACCGATATTCCGGTTGTAATGATTACAAAAAGTGAAGAAGAGGAGCTTATGGAAGCGGCTATCGGATCCGAAATAGCTGATTATCTGATTAAGCCCGTAAAGCCAAAGCAGATTCTTCTGGCAATAAAAAAGATCCTCGATCAGAAAAGACTTGTCACTGAAAAAACCACAACCGACTACAGGCTGGAATTTAGCCGTATCGGCAATCTTATTGGCTCTGCTGCAAGCTGCAATGACTGGATTGAGTTGTACCGCAAGCTAACATTCTGGGAATCGGAGCTTGAAAAATCATCTGATCCCGGAATGTCTGAGATTTTTAAAATGCAGGAGAATGAAGCTAATAATTCATTTGCGAAATTTGTGACGAAAAATTATCTGTCGTGGTTTGATCAGCGCGATACTGACGGTCTGGTTCTTTCTCCTTCGCTATTATCAAAAAAAGTCTTTCCTCAGATAATTAACAACCGTCCGCTTTTTTTCATTCTCATTGATAACATGAGATTCGATCAGTGGAAGATAATTTCTGCGGAGCTCGGAGGTCTCTTCAGAATTGTCGAAGAGGAAATTTACTTCAGCATTCTTCCAACTGTTACCCAGTACAGCAGGAATGCAATTTTTGCCGGCTTGATGCCGTCACAGATCGCAGATGCCATGCCTCAGTTCTGGATAAATGATGATGAAGAGGAAGGAAAAAATAATTTTGAAGAAGAATTGTTCAGAAACCTGCTGACGCGTAAAGGGCTGAAGTACAAATGGTCTTATAATAAAATCAGTAGCGGGACTGAAGGGAAGAAAGTGAATGAAAAGGTCAGGCAGTTTCTTGAAAATGATATCAATATCCTGGTATATAATTTTGTTGATATGCTTTCGCATGCCCGCACTGAGATAGGTCTTATAAGAGATCTTGCGGAGGACGAACCTGCATACAGGAGCCTTATCCGCTCGTGGTTTATACACTCTTCTCTTTTTGAACTGCTGAAGTTATTATCATCCCATCGCGTCAGAATAGTTTTCAGTACCGACCATGGGACAATCAGAGTTCAGAATCCGGTAAAAGTAGTTGGAGATAAAAAAACATCACCTAATCTCCGTTACAAAACAGGCCGTAATCTCGATTATAATCCCGATGAAGTTTTTGAGATTAAAAATCCCGATAAAGCTTTCCTCCCGAAAACCAATATCACTTCAAGATATATCTTCGCCAGGAACAAGGATTTTCTTGTTTATCAGAATAATTATAATTACTATACAGGTTATTACAAGAATACTTTTCAGCATGGAGGAATATCACTCCAGGAAATGCTGCTGCCAGTTGCTTGTATGGAGCCGGTTTAATAATTAATTATTGAATTAATAATCAATACATTATACCCTCTTCCCGACCTTCCCCCAAAGGGGAAGGAGTAATATCTTCCCGCTCTGCGGGATAAGAAAGGGGGTATCTTAGTATGAAAATTTTACATTTGTTCTTCATTGTCTAAATGGTAATTATCATTAAACATAAAAAAGATTTGCAGGCTGCCGGTAGAAAGCTGTTAAAAAACTACGGTAATAGCAGGATTTTTGCTTTTTACGGGGCAATGGGTGCAGGTAAAACAACTTTTAT
>JBGOXH010000222.1:0-4936 GCA_041479075.1 Bacteroidia bacterium
GATCTTCATTTATTATTTCATTATTTACAGCTATACGGTAATTATAATGGACCATTTCGGGATAGTCGTCTTCTATTCTTAACCTCAGATCACCAAATGATCTTACATCACGATAGTGTTTAATTGACGTCTGCGTCACTTCTGCCAGTACTCCAAAAAACAGGACTTTGATTAACATAAAATTAGTCTAGAAATATTAATATTTGTATCTCTTGTCTCATGTACTCATCCCCCCAACCCCCTTCTCTCCGCTAACTGGCGGAAAGAAGGGGGAGTATATCTCATTGACAATCAGCTTGTTTCCCCCTCTTTACGAAGTAGAGAGGGGGAATACAAGGGGGTGAGTACATGTCAATGCGCTTCCAGCCAGTTTCTCCCTGTTCCCCAGTCAACCTTCAGCGGAATACTGAGCTTTGCTGCATTCGACATTTCAAACAGAACCATGCTCTTAAGCTTTTCAAGTTCTGATTCCAACACTTCAAAGATAAGCTCATCATGAACCTGGAGGATCATTTTGGATTTATATCCTTCTGATTTCAGCTTCTCGTGAATCCTGACCATAGCTATTTTAATTATGTCAGCAGCAGAACCCTGAATGGGAGCGTTTATAGCATTTCTTTCAGCATTTCCTCTTACAACCTGATTCCTTGAATGAATGTCAGGTAAATATCTTCGCCTTCCAAACATTGTAGTTACAAATCCTTTTTCCCTTGCTTTCCGGATGCTTTCATCCATGTAAGCTTTTACCCCAGGATATGAACTAAAATAACCATCAATAAGATCTTTTGCCTCTTTTCTTCCAATTGTAAGACGCTCAGAAAGACCAAATGATGAAATGCCATAAATAATCCCAAAATTGGCTGTTTTTGCCTTACTCCTCATTTCACGTGTAACATCCTTTAATTCAACCCCAAAAATTTTGGCTGCCGTTGAAGCATGAATATCATTTCCTGAAAGAAAATCTGACATCATGCTTTTATCATTGCTGAGGTGAGCCATCAGCCGAAGTTCGATCTGGGAGTAATCTGCTGAAAAGAAAATATATCCTTCTGCCGGCATAAATGCTTTTCTTATTTCTCTTCCTCTTTCGTCCCTGACCGGAATGTTTTGCAGGTTTGGATTGTTTGAACTTAACCTTCCCGTGGCGGCAACAGCCTGGTTAAATGAAGTGTGGATCCTTCCTGTTTTTTTGTCAATAAGCTGTGGAAGTGCATCAACATAGGTTGATAATAATTTCTTTAATCCCCTGTATTCTAATACCTTGTCGACTATCGGATGCTTATGGGAAAGACGCTGAAGTATCTCTTCGCTTGTTATGAATTGTTTGGTTTTTGTGATTCTTGCCTTATCATCCAGTTTCAGCTTTATAAACAGAATATCTCCAAGCTGCTTCGGAGAAGAGATATTAAATTCTGTACCGGCCAGCTTGTATATTTCATTTTCAAGAGCAATAATATCATCGCGCAGGTTCGCTGTTATTTTCTTTAGCTCTTCCTGATTCAGAATCACCCCGTTTCTTTCCATGCAGGCAAGCACCTGAATAAGAGGCATTTCGATTTTTTCTGATAAATCTGATAAGCCTTCTGCTTTTAGTCGCGGTTCAAACAGGTATTTCAGCTGAAGGGTAACATCAGCATCTTCCACTGCATACTCCTTTAAGTCTTCTGCCGGAACTGACCGCATGTTTTTTTGGTTATCTCCTTTTTCGCCAATCAGGGACTCTATATGAACAGGGCTGTATGAAAGATAAGTTTCTGACAACAAATTCATATTATGCCTCATATCCGGCTCAAGAAGATAATGAGCAATCATTGTGTCAAACAACGGCCCTTTGACTTCAATGCCATAATTCTCAAGAATTTGTAAATCGTACTTAAGGTTCTGTCCGATTTTCAGGATGCCGGTATTTTCCAGCAGCGGCCTGATTATTTCGAGAAGCTTTTTTGTTTCATCAGGCGATTCAGGAAAATGAATCAGATATCCCGATCCCTTTTCCCATGACAAAGAAATCGCAACAATCTCTGCATTAAGAGGATCTATATTTGTTGTTTCAGTATCAAAGCAGATCTCTTTTTGCATCAGAGCCAGTCGTATAATGTTTCTCAGCTCTGAATCATTTGAAATAAGAACATAATTGTGGCTGACATCATTAATTGTTGATTTTGGCATCATTCCCTGGGTTTCTTCTGTCCCAAAGAAAAGAGAACCCTGTGTTGATTCTTGGGGCAATGTTTCGGGTTTTTCTTCAGCAGGTTTTTTAAGCTTTTCAATCTCTGATAATATTTGGGCACCTTTAGTTTTGAATTCAAGCTCGTCAAATAAAACTTTGAGTTTTTGTGAGTCCGGAATTTCAGTAATTAATTCTTTTTCATTGAGCTCGACCGGAACATTAAGTTCAATTGTAGCCAGCTTTTTTGATAGTTCAATCTGTCCGCGGTTGTTTTCAATAATCTCTTTAAGCTTTCCTTTTAATTTATCGGTATTTTTAAAAACTTCTTCAACTGAACCATATTCAGATATCAGTTTCATGGCTGTTTTGGGACCGACACCAGGAGCGCCTGGAATGTTATCCGAAGCATCTCCCATTAAAGCAAGAATATCAATAACCTGTTCTGGCCGCTGAACTGAAAATTCCCGTTTTACATCTTCAACACCCCATTGGACTGATTCATTCCCGCTTCGTGATGGTTTAAACATGAAAATTTTATCAGTAACAAGCTGGGCGAAATCTTTATCCGGAGTCATCATATATGTTGTGAATCCATTTTCAGAAGCTTTTCTTGATAACGTTCCTATTACATCATCTGCCTCAAATCCCGGATAATCTATTACAGGAATATTATATGCTTCAATAAGCCTTTTTATATACGGAACAGCCTTTTTTATGTCTTCCGGTGTTTCATCTCTGTTGGCTTTGTATTCAGGGAACATTTCATGTCTGAATGTAGGGGTTGGAGTATCAAATACAACAGCAATGTGAGAAGGTTTTTGTTTCTGCAGTATCTCTTCAAGCGCCAGAAGGAAACCAAATATTGCTGATGTATTAAGCCCCTTTGATGTTATCCTGGGATTTTTAATGAAAGCATAATATGCCCTGAAAATCAATGCATAAGCATCAAGCAGGAAAAGCTTCTTTGGAACATTATCACTCATTTGTATTTTATTATCATCCAATTAACTCCAGCCTTGAGTTCACTTTCTTCATTCATTATCTGAAGCAAACCATTCTGCATAAGATTTTGCAGTTTCATAGAGTTTCAGGCTGTGTAACTTAATTTCTTCCGGCATTTCATTTTTCAGCCTTCTGGCAAAATCGGCAACAAGATTTTCGCATGTCGGCTGGTAATCAACAATAACTGTATTCCCGAAGGTTTTGGCCATCATTCCCTTTTTTCCCCTGTCAAAATCTTTGCTTACAACTACAGAATGATCAAATTGATTAATTATTTTTTTTAAAACTATCTCTTTTAATTCCGTAAAATCAATCACCATACCGTTTTTTGGGTTATTGATATCATTTGCAGGAATGCCTGACAATGTAACAAATAACCTGTAGGAATGGCCGTGAACATTCCTGCAGGGCCCATCATAATTTGTGAGCACATGGGCCATTTCGAAGGTAAATTCTCTTGTCACTCTTATTACTGAAGTCATAATATTTTCATTAAAGAATAATTCATAAATTTAAACATTAAGTCTGATTTAAGCTTAAATGAATTTCCTCAATTCTGTTAATAAAAGTTATAAAAAGCACCATTAACAATTGATTTATAATAATTTCAATACCTTTGTGTATCAAATTAAGTATTATAATTAAAGCATAATGGAAGAGAAGAAAATAAAGTTAACATTTCCTGCATTATTTAATGAAACAGTACGGAAATTTGGCAAATCAGGTGCATATGCATTTGTAGGAGAAGAGCTGATAAATTACGAAACTGCTGGTCATTATATCAGGGCTTTGTCAGCTTTTCTTGAAAAGACAGGTATCAATCCCGGTGACCGGGTGGCAATTTTGAGTACAAATATGCCAAACTGGGCTATCGCTTATTTTTCTATTACATTCATGGGAGCTGTAGCAGTTCCGGTTCTTCCGGATTTTTCAGTTACCGAAGTTGCCAATGTTCTGGAACATTCCGGAGCAAAAGCTATTTTTATTTCTTCAGGTCTTCTTAATAAAATTGAAGGTTTTAAATCTGAAATGCTTAAAACCGGATTGATTATGGAAGATTTTTCGATTCTTTTTTCTGAAATCAAAATTCCTGAATTTAATCCTGAAAGTATTCCTGCCAGAGAATATAATGTTGAAGAAGATGATCTTGCTTCAATTATCTATACTTCAGGGACTACCGGCCGGTCAAAAGGTGTAATGCTCACTCATAAAAATATTTCTTTCAATGCACTTAAAGGTAGAAAGATCCATTATTTAGATGAGACCGACAGATTTCTTTCTGTGCTTCCGTTATCACATACCTATGAGAATACTCTTGGTCTTGTTTTGCCTATGTTATGCGGAGCCTGTGTGTATTATTTAAGAAAGCCTCCTACACCGACTGTTTTGTTACCTGCGCTGGAGGTCGTCAAGCCAACAGCAATGCTGACGGTTCCTTTGATTATTGAAAAAATTTATTATAACAAGATCCTTCCTGCGTTTACAGATAAACTCTTAATGAGGCTTTTGTATAAAATTCCATTTTTAAGAAAAAAATTCAACCAGATTGCCGGGAAAAAACTCTTAAAAACATTTGGCGGCGAGCTGACATTTTTTGGTGTGGGCGGAGCAAAGCTTAATAGAACAGTTGAAAGATTCCTTTCAGAAGCAAAATTTCCGTATGCAGTCGGTTATGGCCTGACTGAAACAGCTCCGTTGCTTGCAGGAGCAAATCCCAGGAATACTATTCTTGAATCAACTGGTCCAGCAATTGAAGATATTGAA
>JBGOXH010000312.1:0-3107 GCA_041479075.1 Bacteroidia bacterium
AAACAAATATATTAATCTTTTTTTATTAATGCCTGAAGAGTTTAAATTTGTACTGTATAGTTTGAAACACAATGAAAATATTCCGTTGCGAGCAGGTCAGACAGATTGATGAATATACCATCAGGAATGAACCTGTTGCATCCATTGATCTTATGGAACGGGCTGCCGGGAAACTGCTTGAGTGGTATACAATAAGATATGTTCCGGCACAGCCTCTGATTATTTTCACCGGACCAGGTAATAACGGAGGAGATGGACTCGCTCTTGCCAGGTTGCTTGCAAATAACGGATATAAGCCCGAAGTCTGTCATGTTCAACTCACTGATAAAAACTCGAAAGACTGGGAAATAAACCGTGAAAGACTTGAAAAAATTCCATTTCATTCTATAACAAAAATTGAACAATTTCCTGATGTTCAATCTGGTACAATAATAATCGATGCTATTTTCGGCTCAGGACTTTCGCGTCCTGTTGACGGTTTTGCTTCTGAAGTGATTCATCAAATTAACAGGGCCGGTTCAACAGTGATTTCAATTGACATTCCTTCAGGTTTATTTGGAGAGGACAATAGCGGTAATAATCCGGAAAACATAATAAAAGCAAATTATACGCTGTGCTTCCAGTTTCCAAAACTCTCGTTTATGTTTCCCGAGAATGAAAAATTTGCAGGTGAATGGAGTGTACTGCCAATCGGATTAGATGCCGGTGTGATCGACAAAACAATTACTCCCTGGCAGCTTCTTGAAAAAGAATTGGTAAAACCGCTACTTAAAAAGCGGAATAAATTTGATCATAAAGGAAGCTATGGACATGGATTATTTGTGGGAGGTTCGTATGGCAAAATGGGTGCTGTGATACTGGGTGCAAGAGCTGCTTTACGCACAGGGATTGGCTTGATTACCTGTCACATACCATCTAAAGGCAATCTCATTATGCAAACTGCTGTCCCTGAAGCAATGCTGATTAACGACATTGCAGAAAAATCAGTATCGGAAATTGGAAATATTGAATCTTTTTCTGCTGTGGGCATCGGACCAGGTTTTGGAAAAGAAGCTGTTTCACAAAAAGCACTTCAGTCTTTGCTCAGGAATTGTAAGAAGCCTGTAGTGATCGATGCAGATGCTTTGAATATCCTTTCGGAGAATAAAGACTGGTATCAGTACATCCCGGCAGGAGCAATACTCACACCTCATCCGAAAGAATTCGAACGACTTGCCGGTGAGACAAGAAATGGTTTTGACAGATTAAAAAGACAAACAGAGTTCTCGGAGAAGCAGAATTGTATAATCGTTCTTAAAGGGGCTCATACATCAATTTCTGCTTCAGACGGCAGGGTCTGGTTCAATAGTACCGGCAATCCCGGAATGGCAACAGCAGGCAGCGGAGATGTTCTGACAGGAATTATCCTTTCATTGCTGGCCCAGGGGTATAATCCTGTAAATGCGTCTGTTACAGGTGTTTATATTCATGGTTTAGCTGGTGATATTGCCACTTGTAAATCTTCATTCGAATCTGTAATTGCCTCTGATATAATTGATGAAATCGGAGCAGCTTTCAACAGAATAAGAGAGATTGAATAACGTTTTTAATTTAATGAGCAGTCTGAAAAACTTTGACAACTAATAAAACTTATGAAAACAATAACCCGACTTTCGATATTCCTTCTGCTGGCAATAATAACAGCTTCATGCTTTTCGAAAAAGAAGCTTGCTGAACCAGCATATGTAATAACTCCTCTTTCTGACACAGTCACGTTAAGGAACGGAAGTCTTGTTTATGCACTTCCAATGACTGTTTTCACTATTAATGTCGAAATGGAAAGATGTATAGAAATACCTGGTCCTTATGCAAAATATGCTGATGATCTCCTTGGATTGAAAAATGTGATAACAAGCGAAGAAGAACATTGGTTTATAAAAAGCATTTCAGTGAATTCTCATGAAGAAACAGATCCGTCGGAGTACTATGTTATTGAAAGCAATAATCTGTTTCAGACCAATGTCCTTCAACTTAAGAAAGAAGGATTGATTGTTGACATTAATCCGGAATCGAATTTTCAAAATGTGAGTTTACCGGTTGGTAAAGAAATCAACGTAAATCAGTTCCGGACATTTGACCTTGGGTCTGATGAGTACTATCAGTCACAGAATGATACAGCTTTCAGGCGTGTAAGGGTAGATTCCACATATATCAGAATACCTTACATTGTTGAAAAGAAGAAAAAGTTGACTACGGACCAGCTCGCAGAACGGGCAGCCAGACGCCTGATGGATATCAGGGATGGCAAGATAATGATACTTACCGGTGAAGCTACTGTTTTTCCGCAAAATGAAGCAGCTCTTATTGAAATTAACCGGATAGAAAAAGAATATACTGAATTGTTTGTCGGAAAGAGCTTTGTTGAAACCAGAACCTTTACTTATCAGTTTATTCCACATAAGGAGCTGGCTGATAAGCCTGTTACATTATTCACATTTTCTGAGGGGACAGGTCCTGAAAATGTCACTTCAAAAACCGGGACTCCGGTTATTTTAGAACTTATTCCTGAACAGAAAACAAAAGATCTTACAATAATTTCAAGAGAACAGCCCAATCCTTCCTCTCCAGGTTATGATAAGCTTTATTACAGGATTCCCGATGTTGTGAATCTTAAGATCAGCATGGACGAAGAAACTCTTTATAATTCTAGAAAGCTGGTCTATCAGCTGGGCGAAGTTATGCAGCTGCCAGCGAATTATATTCTAAACAAGTAAATTGAGTGGATATATTGAGAGTTGCTAGTTGCTTGTTACTTGTTGTGTATTGTGTATTTGTATTGCACCCCATTAACCAGCAACAAGTAACAAGCAACTATTTAATCTTCCCTACAAAATCCTTCTGAAACTCATCCCAGCTTTTCGTCTGATATGTATTGTCTGCAAAGTAGCTCAATAGGACTTCCATATCTTTAGCAACCCTGAACCCTGGCACCGCTGAAGCTTCAAATTTGCCATTTCGCTGGTTCAGAAAAACGACAGTTGGATATGATAGCTGTCCCTGCAGCAATGCTACTGCAAGCTGATGTGCTTTGCCATACTTTCCGTCATTGTTATATACTTGTCCAAAGA
>JBGOXH010000345.1:0-2570 GCA_041479075.1 Bacteroidia bacterium
TGCCAATAAAATTATGGAAATTAAAAGCCTTAAGATAACCCAACCGGTTCAGTCGAATGGTGTATTTGTCATTATACCAAAAAAGGTTGCAGAAAAAGTAACGCAGCAATATTTCTTTTATCCCTGGAATGATAAGAAATCTGAATACCGGCTTATGACAAGCTGGGATACAACAGAGGAAGATATTAATGAGTTTGTGAGACTCCTTGACAGGGAGTTAGAATTATATTAAAAAGATTGCTTCGTCGCTTTGCTCCTCGCAATGACCCAAATCCTTTTAAGTAATCAGTCATTGCGAGGAGCGAAGCGACGAAGCAATCTCACAACAAAAAAGGGGCTACGTAAGAAGCCCCTTTTTATATAATCAATAAAATGGTCTTTACTTAAGCGTGAAGTTAATTGGCAATATGTACCATACAGGAACCGGTTTTCCTCCCTGTTTACCCGGCTTAAATAGGGGAAGTGAATTAACAACTCTTAATGCTTCAGTATCAAGTGCAGTATCAATAGATTTCGCTATAGTTGCCCGGTCAACTGTACCTTTTGCTGTTACACAAAACTTAACAATAACTTTACCCTGAATGTTGTTTTCCTTGGCAACTTCAGGATATTGTGTGTGGTCAGAAACATACAGAAGCAGTGCTGCTTCTCCACCAGGGAACATTGGCATTTCTTCAACAACAATGAATGGTTCCGGTTCTGCTTCTTCTTCTTTGACTTCTTCTTTAACCTGTTCTACAACTTCAAGGTTAACGTCTTCGTCCTTAACTTCAACCTGTGCCTGGTCAGCTGTCATAAGCTGAGTATTTTCTTCAGGTTTAACAGAATCAACAACAACCGGAGGAACATATTTTGCCTGTTGAACAGCATCAGGTGGAGGAGGGGGTGGTGGGGGCGGGGGGGCAACTAATTCATTCGGCTTTTCGATGTTCTGCATCTGGATTTCTACCTGTCTTTCAGCACGTTTTTTGCTCTCTACAGCTTTTGCATTAATATAAGGGGTAATAATTGCTGTAGTTAAAATAATAAGCCCTATAAGCAGTCCGATGAGTAAATTACGGTTGTATTTTTTCCTGAGTTTGTATGCTCCATATTCCTTATTCCTGGTCTCAAAAACAATATCATCAAAGGCAGGAGCTTTTATCTTTTCGTTTGCCATCTTCTTTTGGTTTTACAGATTAATTGGTTGAAGTTGCGGGAGCGGACGCTATTGCTGTTTCCACCATCTTTTCTTCATACCATGCAATATCAACAAACATATAAATGGCAATCCCACAGATATTCATCTCATCGAGTATATCTACAAAATTGCCGTAATTGGCTTTTTTATAAGCTTTAATAAGCACAATTGGACCAGTATCATCAACCGACTTAAGCTTGCTTATAGCTCCACGGACAGAATCTTGGGTTATTACAATTTTGCCGGCAGTAACATCTGCATTGAAATCAGCAATTTTTTTAGCCAGAGTTCTGTTACGTTCAAGGAGCAGCTGACGGATACCTTTGGCACTAAAGTCTGTTTCCTGAAGTGGAGGTAAATTATTAAAGTCCTCCGGTTTAACATTACCAGGGTACCAGAATAATCTGTTTTCAGGACCGAGTACTATATTCAGAGTACGGCTTGCTGAAATCCTGGGAGCCTCTTGCTTTGTCGGATCTTTAACTTTTTCAGGAAGAATAATATCCATGACCTTAGCTTTGGCGAAAGCAGTCGTGAGCATAAAGAATGTGATAAGCAGACACATAAGGTCAACCATAGGAGTCATATCAATATGCGGAGCATGTTTCTTTGCTTTCTTTTTTCCGCCTTTGCCCTTTTCCTCAACAATTATTTCTGCCATATCACTTTTGTATTTCTTCTAAGTTTATTTTAGTTGCTTCAAGGCTGGTTATAAGAGCAAACCTGTTCACATTCTTATCCTGGAGAATATCCAGCACTTTCTTAACAATGGGGAAACCGGTTTTTGAGTCTCCTCTAATACATGCCTGGATATTTGGATTCACCTGACGTGCACAGAGTATCCACATGGCAAGCTGATTATCTGCTGAATCAAGTGGAACACCGACTTGAAAAAGATCCCGCTCTTTTGAAGTTTTCTTGGACAGGAATTCCTTCATTTTCAAAATCGGAACTCCAATCGATGAAGGAAACTTCTCAAATTCCCTACGCTCCTTATCATTAAATTCTATTAAATACCTTTTTCCCATTTCATCAAGGATCTTTGGTCTGAACTTATATGCTGTATCAGGTCCGTTATCAAAGTTTATAAAGACTCTGTCGTCATTTGAAAGGAGGAAAGTCATTGTATTAAAATCAGGTGTAGGTTTTTCTGATATTGAATAAGGCGTATCGACAGTAGCCGGTTCAGGCTGTCTCATTGTGGTGGTTAACATAAGGAATGTCAGAATCACACAGAATGTGTCAACCATCGGCGTCATGTCGATTCGGGGCGACTTGGTTGGTAATTTAATCTTTGGCATTTTAGTTTTCTATTAAAGATTTAGACCAAAAGATAAATTTTAAATTAGTTGGACCTTAGAGAAGCAGCAAAATTCTGTGTCAGACTGAA
>JBGOXH010000185.1:0-5800 GCA_041479075.1 Bacteroidia bacterium
ATAAAAAGAGTATTTGAAAGAGGTAATGAAATTGAGAAAGCACTTGGGCTTGACGAAGGGTACTTTATGATTTTACAGGTATATTATGATATTGAAGAGACAAAAAAAAGGCAAAATACAGAACGTCCTGATTTAACTAAATTAAGGCGAGTTCTATTTTGGGATACGAAAATTGAAAATATAAACTGGGAAAAACAAAAAAGTGCCGTTATAAAAAGAGTATTTGAAAGAGGTAATGAAATTGAGAAAAAAGAAATCATTCGCTTTTATGGTATAGAGAATGTCAATAAGATATTGAAAACTCATGGAAAGTAAACTTCATTACAACACAATTAAACCCTTATTATTAAGTGTTTTAAAAACATTAATGGCAACTAAGGAATTTGATGTTTTCAGATTAGTTGGCGGGACTGCGCTGGGCTTGCAAAGAGGCCACAGGGAATCTGCCGATATTGATTTGTTTTCTGATGCTCCCTATGATTCCATTTATTTTGGAGCGATCGATGAATTTTTACGTAAAACATTTTCTTATGTTGACACAAATGAGTACAAAATTTTTGGACCAGGTAAATCATATTATATTGGTAATAACAAAGACGATTGCGTCAAGTTGGATTTATTTTATACAGATAAATTTATCAGGAAAATTCTACTTTTTGATGATATTAGATTAGCGACAGTTGAAGAAATTATTGCAATGAAAATTGATATTATTTCCAGGGGTGGAAGAAAAAAGGATTTTTGGGATATCCACGAACTAAAAGATGATTATTCAATAGAAAAAATGTTTGCTCTCCATAAGGAAAGATATCCATTCAACCATTACCCCATGCAATTAAGTAGCAGTTTCTCAAATTTTACACTTGCAGATGAGGATTTTGATCCTATCTGCTTAAAGGGAAAACACTGGGAGATAATAAAATTAGATATTATTGATTTCGAAAAGCAATCAAGAAATGTCTAGTACTTTCACCGAACCCATACAACTCATCCTCAGGATTAGTGATGTTTTGGGAAGTTCAAAAAAAAGAAAGAGGTCGAAAATGACCTCTTGTCTCGTTTGGTACCCCCAACGGACAAAAGTTGCAACCAGTGGTACAACCTGTTTAATATAAAATGAGAAGAAATATTAAAGTGCTTAACTGAAAAGCAAGAATTAAAGTGAAGCTGAAAGTTCAGCCCTTCTTTTTATTCCTTTCATACATTTTTCATCATGATAATATCACCAAGGTCATAGATTGGGAAAGCCATTGCCTTGACCACTTTTCGCCGGATATGATTGACCATCTGTCGCCGGAGTTAAATACCTGTAATTCAGTTTTGTGTGTTAAAGACAATCAGACTGGCTAAATGTGGTCATTCATTGGAGAAGGTTAATTTCAGTACTATTTTACTGCCCCAAGATACTTATCAAGCCAATTTAGTACCTCCCTTGTCATTTCTATTTTTGGAATATTATGGCTTGTTTCATAAATACAAAGCTTTTTGTCCTGTACCGTTGTGCCAAGTAAATTATATAATGGCAAGGCACAAAGATCAAGTGGTATAATATTGTCATACCTGCCATTAAGCATGAGGGTCGGAATCTTGACCCTGGAAACATAATTAAATGCATCAGCTTCCGGGTATGCTTTTGTAGTATTCCAAAAGCCTCCGAGAATAAAAATATTCACCTTAAGACGTTTTTCCACTGCTGGAATAATTGCAAACTCGCATCCCCAGCTGTGAGCATAATATCCAATCCTGGCAGTATCTATATCCCCTCTTGTTGCAAGGTAGTCAACTGACCTTCTGAATTCCTTAACACACTTGACTAACCACTCAGTATATTGATAGCTTTGATTAGGCATATCTATGCGTTCCGGTGCACCTTTTTTTCTTTCGTACGTTCCCAGATAAATTGGGAATAAAACCGCACGGCCGCTTTTTAGAATATAATCAAAAAACGAGTCTGCTACATTGTTATCCTTTATGTCATAACTGTTAACAGCATAAGAACCCGGGAAGAATATAAGAGTCTGGTAAGGAGGAAATGAGTTTTTAGGCAAATAAAGAAATGCGACTATTCTTTCACCTGCATATGGTACATCGAAAGAGACCTTTTCAACTATCCATTTGGCAGGTTTTTCATCTCTTTCCTCAATCTTTGCGTTCATTGGGGTATTATCATACTGAAACTGATTGCTGTAAACCTGGAAGATATGTTCCGGTACCGGTATTTCCTTTGAAAAATCTCTTCCTCCCCTTTGAGCTTTTATCTCCCTGAAAGCACTGTCAGGCACATTCTCGTTATTAATTAAAGATATGCATCTGAAACCGTTCTGGGGAGACCGGTCAAAAGACGGAAGTTGAGTCGGCGCGCCATACAGATAATTGGCATCATCATATCCTGCACCTGTAAAAATATGACCGATATCAGTTTTATTGTAACACCATTCCCGTAAGTTTCCTGCCATATCATATTCGCCAAAACATGCGACACCTTTATTTTGCCCGACGGGTTCCGGTCTCTTCCCGTTAAAGTTGCTCAACTTAAACATTTTTTCTCTTACAAAAGAAAAGTATGCAGGATAGTAGTAACCAGCGGCACTGATCCAGTGATCATAAGTGGGTAAGCTTTTACCGACAAAAGCAGCGTAAGCTGCTGCCTCATACCAGCTTACTCCGGATACAGGATAATCGTCCTGCCCATTGGGATAATCACCTGCTTCCCAGCTGGAGGGACCTGATCTCCCGGTTTTGTCAGTGAATTCTGCAATGGCCTGGTCCCATGTCAGGACCTCCACTCCCTTTATGAATTCATTTTTCCAGAACAATCGATTCCTGTATCCCCCTTCATCAAGGAATTTCTTGAATTGTTTATTGGTCACCTCAAATCTGTCAATGAAGAATCCATTTTCATTACTAAAGAGTTTCTCATCTTCGTCCCATGTTCCTTCAACATAAACCATACCGCGGGGAATTGTTCCTTCCTTAAACAGTTTTCTTTTCAATGTATCAATAATCGTTATTGTACTTGCTAACACTTTCTCATATCCTTCTTTTTCCAGTCTTACCTGGTAGATTGAAGAATATGGTAGTGCATCATAACCAAAGGCCGAAAACTGGGGAAGCCTGATGCTGTCAACGGGGGTCTTGCCAATGTTTTCCCATTCCCCGTTTATGTCGGAATACTCCCTGATATATACATCTGCACCTGGTGGATCAGTAAGTATGGTAACTTTTTTAGTGGTCCGGTTTACCCAGTCCTTAAATACAGAATCTTTAGAGATATATTTTCCCGCCTTACGAAGCAGATCGAAAGCAGCCGAAAGATTCAGCTCATTATAATACTTCTCAATCTGAGGTAAGGCTTTTTCCCTTGCCCATCTTACATTTGAATGATGATTATAAATGAGTATTGAGGAAATTACGATTGCTGCCGTCAGAATAATCCCGGTAACAGCCACCTTCACTTTTCCTGATATAGTAAGGCGTTTTCGAAATTTACCGGATATCTGGGTATCAGTTTTCTCTTTAGTATATGCCTTCCTTTTTCCTTCACTAAGTGCATCTTCAGTCAAAGGCCTGGTTTGTTCCTTCAGATCATACTTTTCTCTTTCCGTTAAAGGGGCCTGGACTGAAGAGGTTCTCAGACTTTCGATTAGTTCCCGGATTGCTAGTGAGACCTTGTTTATCTGATCCCTGTAAAGAATCTGTCCCGGACTTTTAATTATGTCATCATCTTTTGCCCGAAGCTGTCGGTTTACCCCTGTTTCCTTGTAAACAAAATCAACTGGTCTCAGAAATCCACCGATAACCGATTCGCAAAGTTTAATATCTGTATGATCAAGATCATGTATACGGACTGGGAGAACTCTGTTTGCAACATTACCTCCTGGAAGATTCACCTTTAGTCCAAAGCGGTCGTGCGTAGCCTGGTTGACAAAATCCACGAATTCATGCTCCCATGCAAAAGATTTGGGATCACAGTATGTCCGCGAAATTATCGGAATAAAGACAAGGCACTTAAGCTTATTTTTAAGGGAGGCATTTACATCATGCGTTTCAAGCAGTCCTTCATGAGGATTTATGTCGAAATAGACACTTATTTCTTCCTTGAAGGTAGCGTCAAGTTCCTTTTTTAAATTGTCAACAAACTCGGTGACCCAGCCGTCGTATTTGTTGTCTTTCTGGCGATAGGAGATAAAAACATCGTATTCAAAATCTGGTATGAGGCTAGCCATTACTGTAGTTCATTGGCTTAAAGTTAAGAAAGTTTCCGGATCAAAGTTATCTTTTACATCTAATATCCAGGGTTTTGCTCTCCCCTTAGTGATGGATTGGCATCGAGCTCCCTGGCCGGGATAGGGAAAACAAGCCTTGGGTCATCAAAAGGATAGCTGGCTACATTCTCATGAAGCCTCCTGACATCGTGTATCCTGAAACCCTCGAATGCCAGCTCGAGCCTCCTCTCAAGAAGAATATCCTGTAGTGTTACCGAGCTTACAGCTGGTAATACTGCCCTTGTGTGGATTGCATTATAATCCTCGACCGGGGAAGCGCCAACACTAGTTCCAAGCCTTATGTTGCTTTCAGCTCTGATAAGGTACATTTCGGCTTTTATTGTGTCTTTCTGAAAGAGGCGATATGCGGTGATTTGAAATATGGTTGTAATTATTACGATTACCAGGAAGGTACGCTTGTTTTTATTGCCCCGGGTCAGGTTGTAGGAATAGGCAACACCCCTGGGAATCCTCATCCTAAAGGCTGGGCATTGCTTTTTCATCCTGATTTAATACGGGGCACTTCACTTGGTCACAATATCAAAGAGTATACGTTTTTCTCGTATGAAACAAATGAAGCCCTGCATTTGTCAGAAAAAGAACGGCAACTCATTTTAGATTGCCTGAATAAAATTGATCATGAGCTGCATCAATCGATTGATAAACATAGTAAAACGCTTATTGCAAATAACATCGAATTACTTCTTAATTATTGTATGCGATTTTACGACAGACAATTTATTACCCGTAGCCAGATTAATAAAGACATTTTAGTAAGGTTTGAAAATTTGCTGGACAATTATTTAAAATCAGAAATGACAAAAACCATAGGCTTGCCGACAGTAAAATATTGTGCCGATCAACTTCATCTTTCTAGCAATTATTTCGGCGATTTGATTAAAAAAGAGACAGGGAAATCGGCTCAGGAAAATATCCAGTTAAGATTAATCGAAATTGCCAAAGAGAGAATATTTGACACAAGCAGATCGATCAGTGAAATAGCTTATGAATTAGGGTTTAAACATCCACAGCACTTTAGCCGTATGTTCAAAAATGAAACTGGATTTACCCCTAATGAATATCGATCTTTAAATTAAAAATCATATTGCATTGTTGAATTAAAGTTAAAAGATAAAGATGGATAGATTTAGGGCAATCGCCATAAATCTATTCTTGTTTTCTTCGGAAAAAGGAACGGTTATTTGTTAGCCAAAATGCAGGGAATGATCCATTGTTTCAATAATCAAAAATCTTTTTGAAATTATTTTGGGGAGGTTTATTCGGGAACCTCCTGGAATATTACAGGAAGTCAGACGGTGCCACCAAGAAGAAGATCCTTGGTTGTATCTTTGCCGAAAAACTCGTTTTGGAGACAAGGAACGAAGTGACGCAGTTCCGCGCAGCGGAAATGGAAAAGTTGCAACCCCTGTCTACACGCAACCAGTCAAACTCATCTTCAGGATTAGTGAGGTTTTGGGAAGTTCCAAAAAAAGAAAGAGGTCGAATCAGAGTGAGAATGAGAGTGAGTGTGAGAA
>JBGOXH010000275.1:0-3786 GCA_041479075.1 Bacteroidia bacterium
GAGAACCTGGAAACAATACCTGATAAGAAAAGAAATATGAAAACAAAAATATTTATCGGGTCATTAATTTTACTGGTCTTGTTAACACTGGGATATATTTTTATTCCCAAAATATTTAAAACCTCTGCACCAATCGATAAATCGATTGCTGTTTTGCCATTTGCCAATCTTAGCAACGATCCTGAACAGGAATATTTCAGTGATGGTGTCGTGGAAGCTATCCTGACACACCTTTTCAAAGTAGGCGAGTTAAAGGTAATATCGAGTACATCAACAAAGAGATATAAGAATACGGAACTCTCTTTAAAGGAAATTGCCAGGGAATTAGGTGTTTCTTCAATTCTGGAAGGAAGTGTACAAAAAGTCGGGAACAATGTACGGATAACAGCACAGCTTATTGATGCAAGAACTGATGTGCACTTATGGTCCGAAATATATGATAAGAACATTTCGGATATTTTCTCAATTCAATCCGAAGTAGCTCAAAATGTTGCAAAAGAACTGAAAGCAACATTAACTGCTGAAGAAAAAGGGAAAATAGAGAAAAGAGAAACAAATAATCCGGAAGCATATAATTTATATTTACAGGGGAGATTTTACTGGAATAAAAGAACCAAAGAGAGTCTGGCAAAAAGTGTTGAGAACTTCTCAAAGTCAATATCAGTGGATTCAGGTTATGCATTGGCCTATGCGGGATTGGCAGATGCTTATTTTATTCAGGCTTACTGGCGCTGGATACCATGGACAGAAGGTACTGACAGGGCTAAAGAGTTAGTTTTGAAAGCTCTTGCTATTGACAAAAACCTTGCAGAAGGTCATGCTGTATTAGGAGCTCTTTTTAACTATAAGGAATGGAAATGGGAAGAAGCCCGGAAAGAACTACAGCTTGCAGTTGAACTGAATCCAAAATTTGTAACTGCTCACCATTATTATTCTGAATTATTAAATATTTTGGGACAAAATGATGAAGCACGCCTGCAAATTAATTTTGCGCTGGAACTTGATCCATTTCTTCCGGTACTGCATGCTTTAAGTTCAAGTTATTATTATAACGAAGGGAAGCTCAAGGAATCCCTTGATGAATGTTCTGTATTAGAGGAACTTGATCCTGAATATTATCATAGAGGACTCTATTGGACAGAATTTAATATTTATTGTAAGCAGAAAGAAGATATGAAAGCAGTGGAGGTTCTTCAAAAAGCTTTATATATGGATACCCTGAAAGTAATTAATTCAAATACAGTAAAAGATGTTTACAATAAATCAGGAATAGTTGGCCTTTGGAATTGGCTAATTGAACTTGAACTTAAGAAATCAAAACCTTCTCCTTCAACTTTATCAAACAGATATGCAAAACTTGGTAAGAACGAAGAAGCCTTGTTCTGGCTGGGAAAAGCATCTGAAAATCCACCACCTGGATTCTCCGGAATAAATAATAATCCGGATTATGATAACCTGCGTTCAGAACCCAGATTCCAGGCGATAATTAAGAAAATGGGATTGTCGGAATATCAGAAACGGAAATAAACAGGCCGCTCCTACGGAGCTCAAATTTTATATTTAATATCTGTTTCTACAAACAGATCGTCCCTACGGGACTTATTACAAATTCATCTAAAAGCAACAGAATTTTCTCCCCCTCTGGGGGAGATGTCACGAAGTGACAGAGGGGGTTTCCTGTTCAAGCATCGTAGCAGCGATATGTTAATTACCGTTGGCTTTAGCCAACGGATCAGAAAACTCATTTAGAATCAGGGCTTTAGCCCAAAGAGATTCTTAGACTAAAGTCCTAAGTCAAAGGGATCTTTTTATCCATCGGCTGAAGCCGACGGCTATTAATTTTAATCCGCAATTTTTAAATTAGAATTTATTTGTCTTGTCTTTAAGACTTTTCTAACTTTATCACCATGAACTACTGAAAATAATAACTTCAAATGTTGATATTATGAATGAGATAAACCACAACCATCGGGATGATATTAGCGAGTCAGGTTATTCCTGCTGCAATGGCCATCACGGCGTGACACCAAATGAAATGACAAGACGGAAATTTGTCTCGATGACTGGCACCAGCGCCCTTGGAACTGTTGCTCTTTCCGGACTCTCATGGGCTGCCTTGAGATCAGTACAAACCAATGATACTTATAATCCTAAACGGGAGCCTCTGATTGTAAAACCGATTCTTGTGTACGAAATACCCTCCCGCCGGAGCCAGACAAGCTGGAGAAGCTGGGGAGGAATACAGACTGAAAAGGATGTCAGTGAAGAAGTGACCCGGATCGGGGAAGAACTCAAAGCGCTTAACTCGAAAGCAGATTTCCCGGTTAATTTTCTTCCAGTTTCAAGTGTTCGTACAAATCAGGATTTAAACAATATTAACGATCTGGCAAATGCTGATCTTTTTCTGGTATATGCTGCCGGAGGTGGAATGGATAAATTCGATGTTCTTAATAAAATGGGAAAGAACATCATCTTTTTCTGTCGTCATAAGTCAGGCCCGGTTTATCTGTGGTACGAAATAATCAGTCCGCGATATCTTCGCCAACACACAGATTTGCTTACAGTTAAAGGAATTGATGAGAATGATGTTGTTATTGACAACCAGGATGAGCTCATGTGGCGTATGAGAGCATTGTGCGGATTGAAAAATACAATGGGTTCGAGAATAATAGCCATCGGCGGAGCCGGTGCCTGGTCACAACCGCTGGATGTGGTTATGAAGGTTGTCGGAGAGAAGTATAAGCTTGATATTCAGACTGTTTCTTACGATGAATTAGGCAAATTGATTACTGAAGCAAGACGTGATAACTCATTATTAAGCAGTGCCAGAAGTCGCGCTAATGAATACTTAAGAGACGCAGGAATAAAGCTTGAAACTGACAGGAAATATGTCGAAAACTGTTTTGTTCTTGAAGATATTTTCATCCGGTTAATGAATAAATTCAGTTGCAGGGCAATTACTGTAAACAACTGTATGGGGACCATCATGCCTCTGGCAGAAACAACCGCATGTCTGACACTTAGCCTGATAAACGATGCAGGTTATCTGGCTTTCTGCGAATCTGATTTTGTTGTTGTTCCGGCAGGTATTTTGATGGCAAATATTACCGGCAAGCCTTCTTTCCTGAACGATCCTACATATCCGCACGATGGTACTATTACTCTTGCACATTGTACAGCACCACGCAGGATGGACGGAAAGAAATCCGAACCTGCAAGGATACTTACCCATTTTGAATCGGATTATGGTGCCGCTCCTAAGGTCGAAATGCTTGTAGGACAAATAGTTACTAATATAATGTCTGATTTTAAGTTTGAACGTAATGTCGGGTTGAAAGGAAAAATAATTGATAATCCGATGCTCGATATCTGCCGTTCACAGATTGATATAAGTTTTGATTGTGACAGTAGAAAAGTAGCTGAACAGATGCCCGGATTTCATTGGATAACTGTTTACGGAGATTATTTGAATGAAGCAGGTTATGCTCTGAAAAAGATGGGGATTAAGTTTGAGAATCTTGGTTAATTTTCTGGAATCCTTCCGGGACTTTTCTTATTAACATCTTGGTTTTGAATTAAGAAAAAAGTAAATTTATATCTCATTTTAAAGAACACAGCCTGTATGATTAAAAATACTTTCAAAATGATTGATCGTCTTATTGGGTTTAAAAAGCATTATCTGATAAAGTTTCTGATTTTATTTCAACTTTTCATTTTTGTTCTCTCAGTCTTACCGGCTTTTAATCAGGTTGATTCAACTGAAGTAAAATCTCAAAAAGAGAAAAA
>JBGOXH010000197.1:0-5367 GCA_041479075.1 Bacteroidia bacterium
ATATGTCCAGAAATATTAAAATATTGGACACGTACTATTGCTTTTATCGAAAATATGACATAAATTTGCGACAAGTCCATAATTGAGTAAATATTGAACAACTATGACTAAGCTAAAATTCGACAGGAATAACCCTTTCAACAATCTTCCTCTTCTTCCACCTCCTACCGATTTAAATGATGATACTGATATATTAAAAAAGCTGGTTTCTGCATCAAGAGCATTAGCATCAGTGAATATGAATGTAATGAGACTTCCTAATCCATACATGCTTGTAAATACAATTGCACTGCAGGAAGCCAAAACTTCTACAGAAATTGAAAATATTTTCACAACAGAAGACGAGCTATATAAAGCTGTATCGGATAACAAAAATGAAGAAAAGGCAGATGCAGCTGCGAAAGAAGTTCTAAGATACAGGGAAGCACTTTGGGCTGGCTACCATGCCATGAAAGAAACGAAAACTTTAAATCTCAAGTCAGTACTATCTATCTTTCGTCAAATCAAGAATACTACTTCCGGTATACGTCCCCCACAGGCTAACATTGTCATCAAAAGAGGACAAAGTGAGCTTCGTCCGGGAGAGGTAATCTATACTCCACCAAGAGGTAATGACATTGTGGAGCGATTAATGGAGAACTTTATAATATATCTTAATGACGATAAAACTTATCCAACTGACCCATTGATCAAAATGTGTATTGCACATTACCAATTTGAAGCAATACACCCATTCCAGGATGGCAATGGAAGAACAGGAAGAATTCTTAATCTGATTTACCTTGTCCAAACCGGACTA
Source organism: Bacteroidia bacterium (assembly GCA_041479075.1). Lineage (GTDB taxonomy): Bacteria > Bacteroidota > Bacteroidia > Bacteroidales > VadinHA17 > LD21. The sequence goes on from JBGOXH010000197.1 coordinate 800, forward strand.
TTAAATCAACCAGTTCTATATCTTTCGAAATATATTATTGCTAATAAGTCAGACTATTATTTTAATCTTGGAGCAGTAACTCAATTAGGTTCCTGGAAAAAATGGATATTGTTTATGCTTGACGCTGTTGAAAATACATCTGCACTAACCAACAGTCTTATTAATGACATCCTTGAACAGATGGATTCAACGCTGAATTATGGTAAATCAAAAATCAAATGGTATACAAAGGAGGTAAATGAAGCCATTTTCAGCCAACCGTACATCAAACCTAAGATTATTGGAAAAGTCTTAGGTAAATCCTCACGGACAACTCTTACAAAACTAATGGAAGAACTGGTCGTCGCAAAAATATTGACTCCAAAAAAGGATGGATCTGAGGTTTACTACCTGAATGATGACCTGATTAGAATCTTGGCAGGGTAAATTATGGGTATTTGGAATATCATTTACTTAAGAAGAAAGACAGGGACAGCTTTTCATTCTTCGGGATCTTCTTTAAATCCATTAAACGGTATGTCATCGTCGGGGTCTTTGTCGAATGGGCCAACACCTGGAGGATTAAAAAGTCCCCAGCGGTCAATTATATAATCCCATTTATCAAATCCTGCCACCCAGTCTATGAACAGGAGCCGGTATTCTTCAATAAGGTCTCTTACAATTTGATAATACTCGACATATTCAAAACCAAACATTTCGAGTGAATGCTGTTGGACCATCAGGTCGCGTGCTGCTTTACGTATTATGGCAGCATTTTCCATTTTGAGGTCAAACAACCCTGCTGCCTCAGCGCCGGCAACTTTTACAGTAAGTTGTGCTGCATCACATAACATGCAGGCTTTAACCTCATTAAGGTACTCATCGTTCTCAGGGATAAGAGCAGCAATTTTACTTACCATATCAAGGATCTCTTTTCCTTTCCGGTAAATAGGAAGTCTTTCCGGTCGCGCGATTTCATCCTCTTCATCTGAATTCATTTTTCCTGATTATATTAGACAATACTCTATAGTTCAATAATATATGATAAAGGTTTTCAGGCTTGTGTCAAAAGTCTGCTTTCACTTACCAGACGCAAAATTTTTTCCCAACTCAAGCTCTTATTAAACAGGAACTCCAACTTTAAGGCTAATTTAATAAAAAGGGTTGAGAAATTCTACATAGTATTGCCCACTTCCGGGTATACAGAAATTAGTTTATTCGAAAATGTTTTGTATTACTTTTTGTACTACTAATGAAAATGGCCTCGTAAATATTTGATTTACAAGGCCATTTGATTTTCTCAGTCGGGGTGAGAAGATAATATGTTTTTGTAATATATTGATATAGTGCTATTTACATCTCTTGATTTCTTATAATTATTTAAGCTTTAATTAGCAGCCTTTTCTCCCTCCAACAAAAAACAGAATAGATTTTTTGCAAAAAGGGCCGAAAAACGGTACCTTTCGCAAAATATCACTTTCAATTAGATGAATGATCAGCTAAACATAAATGTAAGTGCATGGGTTGAAGATCTTGAAAAGAAGGGGAGAAACTCATTTTCACTGCTTCAATTGGAAGAGGAATTACCTAACTACTCTGAAATAGCAATTAAAAGTGCGTTAAAGAGATTATCAAAGAAAGGGAAGATAGTATCAATCCATAAAGGGTTTTATTTAATTATTTCTGCACCATATGCTAACAGAGGCATCCTGCCTGCTGCTTTGTTTATGGACAGCTTTATGAATTATCTTCAAAGACCATATTATGTCGGATTATTGAGTGCTGCAGCTTTATATGGAGCAGCTCACCAACAACCCCAGGAATACTTTGTCATCACTGATTTCCCTGTGCTACGGCCTTCTCACAAGAAAGGACTGAAGGTTAATTTCATTAGTAAGAAAACCATTGAAAAGAGATTACTTAAAGAACGGAAAACCGAATCAGGTTACCTTAAGGTATCCTCACCAGTGCTAACTGCAAGTGACTTGGTTCAATTTGAAAAGAGATCAGGTGGAATTACCAGGGTAGCAACTGTTTTAAATGAACTTGTAGAGGAAATGGATCCCAAAGAGTTTAATACTGTTTTCTTTAAGACTACTCCCGCTACTGCAGTACAAAAACTGGGATATCTTATTGAGAGAATCATAAAAAATGAGGACCTGGCAAACCAACTATTTAATGCATCAAAGGAGAATCGATTAGATTTTTTTAGGATTCCTTTGAAACCCTCTGCTCCAATAAAAGGTTTTTCGTCAAATAACCGCTGGAAGGTAATTGCTAACATTGAAATCGAAATGGACGAATGATCCCTCAGCAATCTATAATAGAATGGTCTGCCATCGCTCCATGGAAATCTAATGAACAGGTCGAACAGGATTTGATAATAAGCCGGTCACTTGTCGAATTATTCTCAGATAAATATATAGCTGACAAGCTTGCTTTTAGAGGAGGCACAGCATTGCACAAACTTTTCTTAAAGCCTCAATCAAGGTATTCTGAGGATATTGATTTGGTCCAGATTTCAGAAGGTCCATTTGGGCCGACAATAGACAAAATCAGAAAAATCCTGAGTTTCCTTGGTAAACCAAAGATTAGTCAGAAAGACAGAAATAATACCATGGTCTTTAAATTCGAATCTGAGATTCAGCCTGTTCAGATTTTAAAATTAAAAGTGGAAACGAACTGTAGGGAACACATTTCAGTATATGAGCTTCAAAAAAAGCAGTATAAGGTTAATTCTTTATGGTACATGGGAGAATGCAATATTACTACTTATCAGATTGAAGAATTATTGGGAACCAAGTTAAGAGCATTATATCAAAGGAAAAAGGGCAGAGATCTTTTTGACATATACAAATCAATTATTTTGAACACACATATATCCACTGAAAAAATGGTACAATCGTATGAGATTTATATGGAAAATGAACCAGGTGGAATTCCTGCCCAGGATACTTATCTCAAAAACCTCGAAGATAAAATGAATGATCCTGAGTTTCTCGGGGACACAACTGCGTTACTTCATCCTGATGAAACTTATGATCCTATAGAAGGATTTGATCTGGTAAAAAAAGAAATAATTGAAAAGATGTGAGAAAACTTGACTGAGACATTAAGTTCAGATAATTTCATAATATAATTTTGTACTACTTTTTGTACTACTAATGAAAATGACCCTCGTAATTAATTGATTTACAAGGGTCATTTACTTTAATCAGTCGGGGTGAGAAGATTGCTCGTCCCGCTAATGCGGGCCTCGCGGACTTCCAGATGACGTCTTAAACGAAGAAGCCTTTCATTCGCTTCGCTCATTATGGTCTTTATTTTTTCATTTTGCTTAAGAAAGCAAGCTTTCAACGCAATGAAAAAATAAAGCCCTCCCGCTGGCGCGGGAAAGGCTTCTTCTTTTGTCGGGGTGAGAAGACTCGAACTTCCGGCCCCTACGTCCCGAACGTAGTACGCTACCAACTGCGCCACACCCCGATAATTTTAATACCTACCTCTACGTCCCGAATCCCGAGGACTCGGGACTACCAATCCTGCTTTCGCGGGACCACACCCCGATAATTTTAATCCCGACCTCCACGTCCCGAATCCCGAGTACTCGGGACTACCAATCCCGCGTTCGCGGGACCACACCCCGCTTTGTCCGCCTTCTCCGCCAGCTGGCGGAGAAGGCGGATTATAATTTCGGCTGACAAAAATAATAAAAATCAGATCGATAAATAAATCTTTTCCAGCTATAAAAAAGTTTGACATTGACCAAACATTAATTTATTGTTAATTTTAGTGTTTTAAAGCATAAAATTTCTCTTTATGGCTAATTATAACCGGATCTTCTCAATAGACATAATGAGAGGCTTCACATTACTGTTAATGCTATTTGTAAACGACCTTAATATGCAGGTTGCACCATCATGGCTCGGGCATCAACCAGCCGATTTCGATGGGATGGGTCTTGCTGATTGGGTATTCCCCGGATTCCTGTTCCTGGTGGGGATGGCAATACCTTTTTCAATTTCAAAAAGACTATCTGCCGGACAGAATCAGCGGGAAATAAGTAAACATATCATTTTAAGAACTATAAGCTTGTTGATTATCGGTGTCTTGATGCTTAACGCCGAAAGAGTGAATGGTGATCTGACTGGTCTAAGCAGAAACCTTTGGGCTTTGCTTATGTACCTTGGTGTATTTCTGGTATGGAATGATTATCAGGACAGAGACAAAAGGTTCTTATTTATCACCGGAATGCGCCTGGCAGGAATAGCTCTTCTTTGCTTTCTGGTATTTAAATTCAAATCCGGGAAGCCCGAAAATGGAGGGTCCCTGGTTACAGAATGGTGGGGAATTCTCGGACTAATAGGCTGGGGCTATCTTGTTTCTGCATTCACTTACCTCCTGTGCCGTGAATCAATAATTAAAACTATTGCTGCAGCAATTATCTTTCTTGTTCTCAATATGCTCGCAGGATGGCATTTAATAAAGGTTCCTGAATTGATCAGTACTATTTTCGGTGTAATAATTGACGGAAATGTGCCATTCATAGTTTTGTCCGGACTCCTGGCAGGATTAATTATTAAAAAACTTCC
>JBGOXH010000136.1:0-7442 GCA_041479075.1 Bacteroidia bacterium
CCTCAAAATTCATCATGTGATATTGGGCACCTCCGCCTAAAAAGAGTGCATACTTGCCAGACATTCCCATGGGGATAAAAAAATCTGCAGTAACACCCGGCGAAAGGCGGTTAAAGAAATAGCTTCCATCGGCTCCGATAACAACTTTAGGTCCAATGGCATATTCAACCATAGGTACTACATCGAACCACCTCGTTTTAATATTCAGGAATGCTTTTATCTCTTCGTACATGTAGAGGTTGGCATTAGTAGTTATGTACTCACTCAGAGTATAATTGATATATTCATTTACTCCGTCCGGATTAAAAAAACCAATGCCAATACCTATTCCGGGACCGAATGCAAACTTTTTCATATCCTGGGCTTTAGCTGGCTGTGCAACAAAGCAAAATAACATTACGGACCATAAAATAAGTCTTCCTGAAATGGAGAAGAATTTGGATTTTATTGTACTTGTTTTCATAGGTGAAGGTTTAATATTTTGAATATAATGTGTTGAATAATAATAATCTTCCTTTTTATGAGTGAGAGATTAATTACTCATTTATGAAATAATCACATCAATATTTTTTTGATAAACGGCAAGTTAGTGAAAAATTAAAACAAAAAAAATACAGGTTATTTCGAAAAGATTTTGCTTAGTAATTTGTTTTTTTTACTTTGCACGCTAATTTTAAATGACCTTTTAACTATATAATCTCTCATAATAAGTTTTTTAGAATGCTTAAGCTTGGTGAACGCATTATAACCACTGAAGATTTTCAGCAGGTTTTATATGGCGGTGAAAAAATAGAAATCAGTGAATCCGGAAAGAAAAAAATAACAAAGAATTTCGATTTTCTTCAATCTTTTTATCACGATAAAATAATCTATGGCATAAACACCGGACTGGGGCCAATGGCTCAGTACAGGATCGATGAGGCAGATCGTGTCAAACTCCAGTACAATGCTATTAGGAGTCATGCATCAGGATGCGGACAACCCGTTGACGAGCTTTATGTCCGTTCTGCAATGATCGTATTGCTGAATAATTTTCTACAGGGACATTCAGGTATTCATCCTGAGGTGGTAGAATTAATTAAGGAGCTGATCAACAAAAGAATAACCCCTTTCGTGCCTGAGCATGGAGGTGTTGGGGCCAGCGGCGACCTGGTACAGCTTGCCCATATTGCACTTGCATTAATAGGCGAGGGGGATGTACATTATAGAAATAAAATTGTACCGGCAAGTGCTGCCTTGTCTGAAAATAATCTTAAACCGGTCTCGGTTCATATTCGTGAAGGATTAGCGCTGATTAACGGAACATGTTTCATGACCGGTACAGGGATTGTAAATCTCTTACATGCCAGGAACCTGCTTTCATGGTCGCTCCTGGCTTCAGCAATGATAAATGAAATAGTTCGTTCATTTGACGATAGTTTTTCAAAGGAGCTTAATCAGGTCAAGCTTCATCAGGGACAAAACAATGTTGCCTCGACAATCCGTAAAATCCTCTCAGGCAGCAAGCTCATCCGAAAAAGAGAGGAACATTTTTACAACCATAATCATGAAAATAAATATGTAATGGACGATAAGGTCCAGGAATATTATTCCATACGTTGTGTTCCTCAGATCCTTGGCCCAATTCTTGATACCCTGAAGCAATCGGAGAAAATACTGTTAGACGAGGCAAATTCATCGTGCGACAATCCGGTAATAAATGATGAATTCAAGAATATTTATCACGGAGGAAATTTTCATGGAGATTACATCTCTTTTGAAATGGATAAGGTAAAGATCGGTATTACAAAACTTTCCTTACTCCTCGACAGACAGATAAATTATCTTATGAATGATAAGCTTAACGGTTTATTACCGCCCTTTGTCAACCTGGGCAAGCTTGGAGTAAACTTCGGAATGCAGGGAGCACAGTTTACGGCTACTTCAACTGTTGCTGAAAATCAATCCCTTTCATATCCCAATTACCTTCACAGCATTCCTAATAATAATGACAATCAGGATATTGTAAGCATGGGGACAAATTCAGCATTGCTGACAAAACGGGTAATTGATAATACATATCAGGTTCTGGCGATAGAAATGCTCAGCCTGGTTCAGGCAATTGATTATCTGAAAATTACAAACAAGCTGGCTTCTTTGACAAGAAGAACTTATACACAAATCAGGAATATAGTACCAAAATTTAAAGAGGATACTATTAAATATTTAGAAATAAAAGAAATTAAAGATTACCTTTGCAGCCAATTTGCAGATGTCTTGGATTAATTAGTTAATGATCTGATATATAATGAGATATGCTTTAGTTACAGGCGGTTCAAGAGGAATTGGAAGGGCTATATCCGTTAAACTGGTTTCATTGGGATATCATATTCTTGTTAATTACAAGTCAAACGAAGCGGAAGCTAAGCAAACGCTCGAAATGATAAATCAGGCAGGCGGATCCGGAGAACTTTTAAGATTTGATGTTTCTGATCCTCAGCAGGTTGATGCTGCTATAAATAAGTGGAGCGATGCAAACAAAGAAGACTATATTGAAGTGCTTGTGAATAATGCAGGTATCAGGAAGGATATTCTTTTAATGTGGATGGAGGATAAGCACTGGCATGATGTGTTGAATACAAATCTTGACGGGTTTTTTTATATGACCAGGGCGCTGCTTAAAAATATGCTCGTAAAAAGATATGGACGGATAATTAATATTGTTTCGTTATCTGGTTTAAAGGGCCTGCCGGGACAGGTGAATTATTCAGCTGCAAAAGCCGCTGTTATCGGAGCTACTAAAGCATTGGCTCAGGAGATTGGCAAAAAGAATGTTACGGTAAATGCCGTGGCTCCCGGTTTTATTAAGACAGACATGACCAAGGATCTGAATGAGAATGAATTAAAGGGTATGATTCCGCTTAACCGGTTCGGATTACCGGAAGAAGTAGCTGAGGTAGTTTGCTTCCTGGCATCTGAAAAATCGTCATATATAACAGGTGAAGTAATATCGGTTAATGGTGGATTATATACATAATATTATTGTATTTTTAGTGTGAAATGAACAGGGTTGTAATTACCGGTATAGGGATTTATTCTTCAATTGGGAAAAGCCTCGAAGAAGTAAAAAACTCTCTCTATCAGGGGAAATCAGGAATAGTCCTTGATCCTGAAAGAAAAAGCTTTGGCTACCAATGCGGATTAACAGGGAAACTCGAACGTCCTCAGCTTAAGGGTATTCTTGATCGCAGATAGCGTGTATGTATGCCCCAGCATGCTGAATTTGCATACATGTCCACCATTGAAGCGCTTAAAACAGGAGCTATTACCCCTGAATATCTTGAACAGAACGAAGTGGGAATCCTGTTCGGAAACGACAGCTCAACTCCTCCGGTAATTGAATGTGTTGATATTATCCGCCAGACAAAAGACACTTCAATGGTTGGTTCAGGATCCGTATTCCAGTCCATGAACTCATCAGTTACAATGAATCTTTCCGTGATCTTTCACCTGAAAGGAGTTAATTTTACAGTCAGCGGTGCATGCGCCAGCGGATCACATGCTATTGGAATGGGTTATTTTATGATCCGGCACGGATATCAGAATATGATCATCTGCGGAGGATCACAGGAGGTAAACCTGTTCTGTGTAGGCAGCTTTGATGCACTCGGAGCTTTTTCAAAAATGGAATCGGTACCGGAAAAAGCCTCAAAACCTTTCGATAAAAAAAGGGATGGACTGGTACCAAGCGGTGGTGCAGCAACAGTGATCCTTGAAGATCTGGATCATGCTATTAAAAGAGGAGCTCCGATTTTTGCCGAAGTCATTGGTTATGGATTCTCATCCGACGGCGTCCATATTTCCGTTCCCGATGTGGATGGACCGATCAGAGCCGTCTCAATGGCCTTGAAAGATGCAGGAGTCGGTCCTGAAAAAATAGATTATATTAACGCACATGCTACTTCGACCCCCATCGGCGATCAGAATGAAGCTAAAGCAATTGATAATGTTTTTGGCAAATATAAGCCTGTTATTTCATCAACAAAATCGATGACCGGACATGAAATGTGGATGGCCGGAGCAAGCGAAGTAGTCTATTCTATATTGATGATGCAAAATTCTTTTATAGCACCAAATATTAATTTTGAAGAACCGGACGAGTTTACCGGAAAACTTAATATTGTAACAAAAACTATTTCAAAAGATATTGATATATTTCTTTCAAATTCGTTCGGATTTGGAGGAACTAATTCTTGTTTAATTGTTAAAAAGTTTCATTAACTTAGTGATTATTTTAATTTATGGATAGGGATAACATAATTAAGACTATAAACGGTCTCCTGATTGAAGAATTTGAGATAGATGAATCAGCTATAAAACCTGATGCTCGCCTGAAAGATGACCTTGGTCTGGAAAGCCTTGATTTTGTTGATATTGCCGTGATTGTTCAGAAAGAATTCGGATTGACCCTGAAGGGTGAGGAGATGACCTCTATCAGAACATTGCAAAATCTTTACGATTATATCTTTAACTGTATCCAAAAGAAATAACTTAATGTGACAACCTGGAAAGGTAAAACACGCGGTGGATTAACAGGGTATAAAATTTTTGTCGCTGTACTAAAATATTCCGGCCTTTCTGCTGCATACTTTATATTGTATTTCGTTGCTTTTTATTTCTTTCTTTTCAACCCAAAATCATTTATCACTATTTTCCGGTTCTACCGCAACAGACTTGGATTTGACTTCTTCAAATCCATAGTTTTTATTTACCGGGACTATTATTTATTCGGTCAGGTATTGCTTGATAAGATTGCTGTTATGGCCGGCTTCGATGCAAAATTCACCTTTACTTTCGAAGGCGAAGAGCATCTTTTAAAAATGGTTGAAGAAAAAACAGGTGGTCTGCTCATAAGCGCACATTTAGGCAATTTTGAAATGGCAGGATACATGCTCGAACGGATCAAAACCAATGTTAATATAATAATGTACGATGCCGAACATGAGAAAATCAAAGACTACCTTTCTTCAATTACAAGCAGGAATTTCAACATTATTGTATTAAAAGAGGATAATTCACATATCTACGAGATTAACAAAGCCTTTCGTGAAAAACAAATCGTCTGTATCCATGGCGACAGATTTGTGAAAGGCAGCAAAACAATGGCTGCCGATTTTCTTGGTGATAAAGCATATTTCCCTACAGGTCCTTTCTATATGGCTATGAAGTTCAATGTGCCGGTCTCATTCGTCTTTGCAATGAAAGAAAAGAAAAAGAGCTATCACTTCTATGCGTCACCTCCTGTCCATTATGAGCAGCAAGGTATTCAGCTGAAGAGAGACCAAACCATACTGAAAATCATTAAAGGTTATATTTGCGAGATGGAAAAAACGATCAGGAAATACCCGACACAGTGGTTTAACTATTATGATTTCTGGGAGAAAAATGAGCAATAAGAAACTGATACTGGCTTCAGCCAACAGGCATACAGATCCATACCCGGTGTATCCACTGGGAATTTCTTATCTGCATTCATTTTTATCGCAGCAAATGCCTGATCTTAAGATATATATATTCGATTTTCTGACAGGCTCTTATGAAGACTATATTCAACTACTGACAAAAGTTAAACCTGATTATGTTGGTATTTCCCTGCGCAATATCGACGACGTCAATATCTATAAGAAGGAAAGCTTTCTCAATCATTATAAGCAAATTATTAAGCATACCAGAAAGCACAGCAAATCGGTGATAATAATCGGAGGTTCCGGATTTTCTATTTATCCGGGAATTCTCTTTGAAACACTTAAACCTGATTTTGGAATATATGGCGAAGGTGAAATCAGCCTTCATCAATTAATAACAGCACTGGAAAGGGGAGAAGATTATGCACGCATCAGCGGTTTGGTTTACCAGCATGAAGGCAGGATAATTGAAAATAAAAGGGACATATACTTTCAAACCCCTGTTCTTTCCTTTGATGAAACACTCACTGATTACTACTGGAAAAATAGCGGAATGCTGAACATTCAGACAAAAAGGGGATGTCCTTATAAATGTATCTATTGCACATATCCGCTGATTGAAGGTCATAAAGTACGCACCCTTGATCCGGATCAGATTGTAAAGACATTGTCGGATCTGGTCCGGACGAAAAAAATTGACTATGTTTTTTTTACCGATTCCATTTTCAATATAAATAATGAATTTAATTATGACCTGGCTGACAAGCTCATAGCAGCTAATCTGAAAATTCACTGGGGAGGATATTTTAATTTTGCAAACATCGACAGGAAGCTTTTAGAGAAGTTGAAGCAAACAGGTCTCCGGCATATTGAGTTTGGCACCGACTCGTTATCTGATACTATTTTAAAGAAATATGAGAAACCTTTTACAGTTTCCGATATTTTCAGAATTTCCGATTATTGTAATCAGCTTGATATCGATTTTGCTCATTTTCTGATACTTGGAGGGTATGGTGAAACAGAGGAAACTCTGAACGAAACATTTGAAAACTCAAAAAAGATCACAAGGTCGGTTTTCTTTCCTTTTATAGGACTCCGGATTTACCCTGGCACGAAGCTTCATAAAATAGCCATACGGGAGAAAATTGTAAAAGAAACTGATCCCATCCTTGAACCTGTATATTATGTATCGAAAGATATCGACCTGGAATCCATGAAAATGAAAGCAAAGCAGACCGGGAAGCAATGGATATTCCCTGATGACGACCTGGGGGACATTATGATCCGTATGCGGCAAAGAAATAAAAAAGGTCCGCTCTGGGAGTACCTTGTAAAATGAAAATGCAAAATTCAAAATGCAAATTGCAAAATATCCCTCGAACCCTGAACCCTGAACCCTGAACCCAATATCCTGAACCATGCAACCATCTGACTATAATATCACAGATCTCATTCCACAGCGTCAGCCGATGGTAATGATTGATCAGCTTATTGATGCCGATGAGAAATCAGCAAGGGGGAGATTAACGATTAAAGAATCAAACCTGTTTAGTCATAATGGGAAATTGCAGGAGGCTGGTTTGATAGAATTTATTGCACAGACTGCAGCTGCTTATACAGGTTATCTGAGCCTTTCAAGGAATCAGTTAGTAAAAAGGGGTTTTATAGGATCAGTTAAGAATCTTGTAATTCATTCATTACCAGATATTAATACTGAAATACAATCGGAGATAATTGTCGATACTGAGCTATTAGGCTATACGATCATAACCGGCAGGGTTTTTCAGAATGATAAGGTCCTGGCTGAATGTGAGATGAGGATCCTTCTGGAAGGCACTGGAAGTTAAATATTTGCAGGTGAGGCAGGATTATTTCATGATCCTGGTTTGAAGTTATATTAGATGAGAGTTATAAATTACGGTTTATCATATCTTATTATGAAGTCGACAGATAGTAGGCTCTGCAAGAGCCAGATATGAATAACCCCCGGTGCAAACC
>JBGOXH010000023.1:0-18048 GCA_041479075.1 Bacteroidia bacterium
AAAGAAAGATACAAACGTACAATTGATTATTTCATTGTTAACCATCCGGTGGCAGAAACAGAACTTGTTTACTACAATCCTTTTGAACTTTTAGTTGCAGTTATCTTATCAGCACAATGTACCGACAAGAGGGTAAATATGATAACTCCTCCCCTTCTGAGAAGGTATCCTGATGCAAGATCTATGGCGGAAGCAGAACCATCAGAGATCTTCGAATTTATAAAGTCATGCTCATATCCTAATAACAAAGCAAAACATCTTTCAGGAATGTCAAAAATGCTTTTAAATGAATTTGATGGTAAGGTACCATCAGATCCTTCAATGCTGCAAAGGCTGCCGGGTGTTGGTAGAAAAACTGCAAATGTCATTGCTTCAGTCGTATTCCGAAAACCTGTAATGGCAGTCGATACTCATGTTTTCAGGGTTTCAGCAAGGATTGGTCTTACAATAAATGCAAAGACTCCAATGAATGCCGAGCTGCAGCTTACTAAGAATATACCTCAGGAGCTGATTCGCCAGGCTCATCACTGGCTTTTACTGCATGGCAGGTATATATGTAAAGCCAGAAATCCTCTCTGTGACCAGTGTGGCCTCACAGAATTTTGTAAATATTACTGTAAAAAGGGAAAAAACAGCAAAAATCACTTCTGAAAAAACAGATTTGCTTTACATGCTGACATAATGTAGAGCATTATTTGTTATTTTTAAACCGGCAATACAAGCAACTATCTGATGGATTATAAAGAAAAATACAAGGAATCGAAAGAGCAGAACACGAAACTGAAGAATGAACTTGAGGCGTTACGGTTGCAGCTTGAAGGTAAAAATGGTAACACTAATGAACTGATTTTCAAGACTTTTCATTCCATTTCACAAATGGTTGCTTTCTCGAGACCAGATACCGGGCAGTATGTAGATGTAAATGCTGCATTTCTTGAAAACCTTGGTTACAGTAAGGAAGATATTATTGGTAAGACATCTGATGAGATCGGGCTTTTTACTGACATTGAAGAGAGTGACAAGTACAATAAGCTTTTATCCAATTCAAAGAATATCAAGGACTTTGTCGTTACCTTGAGAGCAAAAAACAGAGAAGAAAAAACTTATCTGATTTCAGCCCAAACAGTTTTACTGGACAATCAATCATATCAATTGACTGTTTTTAATCCAATTCCTTTAACCAAGAAAATAAAGTTAAAAGAAAGCTTAGGAAATGTAGTTGAAGAAATATTCAACACTATAAGCAGTTATCTGGCTCTATTCAGCATCGGAGAAGATGACAGATTCTATATCAGAGATATTAACAGTAAGGCTGAAGAGGTAGAATTCGTTGATAAAAACGAAGTTATAGGAAAATGCATCGATGATACTCCTCTGTCCAAACGTAATAAACTGGTTGAGCTCTTGCATCATATATATATAAAAAAAGCATCACATAAAATAGCAGCTTCAAATGCCGGGGATGATTCTGAAGGTTATTACGTAGGATTCCTCCTTACATCAGGGAATATTGTAATAACATGGGAACCAGGCTATCAGCAAAAGCAAGATGATGATATATTTAAACAATCACTATTATTCCGAACCTTTGCAGAGATGCTACCCGGAATAATTTACGAACTTGATTTGAACGGGAAAGTATTATTTGGTAATAAGTTAGGACTTGCTCTGTTCGAATTAACAGGGGAAGATATTAATAAGGGAGTGCACATTGCTGATATTTTCCCTGAGAGTTATAAAAAAATGCTTATAAATCTCAATGCATTACAATCTCCGGATGAGATTGCCAGCAATGAGTACAATGTCATAAAAAATGATGGCACTCTGATCCCGATTATAACTCATTCATTTGCAATATTTCATGAAGGCAGGAAGATTGGGTACAGAGGAACTGTGATTGATGTCAGTAAACATAAAAAATATGAGGCACAAATAAACAGGGAAAAGGCTTTTCTTGAACATCTTATTGATTCAACTCCAGAAGCGATAGCAATTACCGACATTCCAGGAAGAATAACAATGGTAAACAAAGAATTTACCCACCTGTTTGGCTATTCACCGGAAGAAGCTGTAAACAAACTGATAGATGATCTTGTCGTTCCCGATGAACTGAAAGAAGAAGCCATTTCAATTGATAAACTTGCTGCTCAGCATCACCGGGTAGTCAGACAAACGGTAAGAAAGGATAAATTCAACAACAGAATACAGGTAACGCTCATTGCTACGGCAATTGTTTTAAATAATGAAACAGTTGCTTTTCTCGGAATCTACAGAGATATCACAACCGAAAGGAAGAATCAGCTTTTACAGGAGATACTTTATAATATATCTACAGCTGCACTTAAACAGATGGATATAAAAGAAATATATCCGACAATAGTTCATGAATTGAGCAAAATCTGGGATACAAATAATTTCTTTATAGCTCTGTATGATAAAACATCAGAGACTCTCTCACTACCATTTTTTGCTGACGAAAAAGATAACTTCCAGGAAATACCGGCTAAAAGAACAATTACAGGTTATGTCATTAAAAATAATAAATCAGTTCTATTGAAAGAAAATGACCTTAAACTGTTAGATGAATCAGGTGATATTGATTTGGTTGGCACACCCTGCAAAGTATGGATGGGGGTACCTCTTAAAGTGGAGAATAACATTATCGGAGTAATGTGCCTTCAGGATTACAATGATGAAAATAAGTTCTCTCATGATGATCTGTACGTACTGGATTTCATTGCAAACCAGATTGCTATTGCAATTCAACGTCGAATGATGATGGATAATATCATTGTGGCCCGCCAGAAAGCAGAAGAGGCAGCTCAATCGAAGCAACTCTTCATGTCAACGATGAGCCATGAGATAAGAACTCCGCTGAATGAAGTGATCGGGATAACAAACCTGCTTTTACAGGGTAATCCGCGTGAGGATCAGATGGATTACATAAAAACACTAAGGTTTTCAGGGAACCATCTTCTGACACTCGTAAACGATGTGCTCGATTATAACAAAATGGAGTTGGGCAAGATAGTTTTCGAACAAACCCAGTTTAATCTGAATGATTTTCTGGATGAAATTATGAGATCATATTCATTCAGGTCTAAAGCCAAGCATCTTACCTTTGATATTAAGAGGGAAGGCAACCTTCCTGTTGAGGTCATTGGTGATCAGATAAGGCTGAACCAGATTCTTTCAAACTTCCTGTCAAATGCATTAAAGTTTACAAATCAGGGTGGAATTACAGTTACAATCAGGGAACTGGGAAGAAAAGATAATCAGTCAAAAATGGAATTCTCAGTTCAGGATACAGGAATCGGAATTCCAAAAGAGAAGCATATAGAAATCTTTGACAGCTTTGCTCAGGCATCGTCTGATACCACCAGACAATATGGAGGAACGGGACTTGGGCTGGCAATTTGCAAGAAACTGATTGAGCTTCAGGGAGGTACAATAACACTGGAAAGTGAAACCGGTAAGGGATCGACTTTCAGTTTCATACTTACTTTTCTTGTTTCCGAAAAAGCTGCCAGGGAGCCTAGTGAAGTATCTGAATCATATATTGGACTTGAAGGTAAGCGTATTCTTGTTGCAGAAGATAACAAGATAAATTTCTTTGTTGCAAATAAATTCCTTACAGGATGGGGAGTGGTTGTAACTCATGCTGAAAACGGGCAGCTTGCAATTGAAAAACTGGAGAAGGAAGATTTTGATCTGATCCTGATGGATCTGCACATGCCGGTTATGGACGGTATTGAAGCAACCAAAATCATCAGAAAATCTAAAAATCCCAGAATCAATAACATCCCAATTGTTGCTCTGACTGCAGCTATAATGTCAGAGAGCCATGATAAAATAGATGAGCTGAATATTAATGACTACGTTCTGAAACCGTTCAAGCCTCACGATCTGTTCGAACGTATATTGAAGCATATAAGATGAAAGTTGCTCGTTACTCGTTGCTTGTTGCTCGTTAGATAGAGTAAGTAACTAGCAACAAGAAACCAGCAACCAGTAACTATTTAATACAGTACCTGCTGATATAATCAGTTGCCTTTTTATTTCCCAGTGCTGACGATTGTTTGAAATCGTGACAGGCGTCATCAATTTTCCCGGTGTTAACCAATGCAATGCCCTTATTCAGCCATACTTCAGAATTATCGGGAGCCAGGTCGAGCGACATGCTGTAATCTTTAATGGCCCATTCCCACGATTTAGATAAAAAATATGAATTTGCACGATCGATATAGCATTCAGGATCATTTGGATGAAGCTTCAGGTTTTCAGAAAAATATTCAAGAGCTTTCAGGTTATTACCTGATGCAGCTTCCATTTTTCCAGCCAGACTTAAAGCAATTTTGTTTTCCGGATAGTATGAAAGATATTCTGCAATATCAGATATAGCTCTGGATGTCTCCCCTGTCTTTTTGTAACATTCTGCCCTGAGCAGAAGCAGATCAGCATCAGGTATCTCCATGCTTATCAGCTTTGAGTAGGTAACAGATGCACCCGCCGGGTTTGAAGCGCCTGTCTGTGCTTTGGCTAATGTTCTCAGATACTTCTCATTATCAGGATTAAGGGTTAACAAATCTGATAATGATTTAACTGCTTCGCCATACTTGCCTGCTGAAAGATTCAATAATGCACCGGCATACGATACTGATT
Organism: Bacteroidia bacterium; assembly: GCA_041479075.1. GTDB lineage: Bacteria > Bacteroidota > Bacteroidia > Bacteroidales > VadinHA17 > LD21. Next base: position 4,663 of record JBGOXH010000023.1, read on the forward strand.
CGCTCCCCGGGTAATCATTCTTAAGCTCTGACAGTACAGATGCAGCCTCCTCGTTTTTTCCTGCTGAAAGATAATATTCAATCTCAGCAATGCTTTTATCAAAAACTGAAAACCAGTCATTTTTCCAGAATTGACGCCATTCAGGTCTGTTTTCAATCTTGCTGAAAGCCGGATCGAGCATAATATCTTTTTCACTTTTCTTAAAGGGCGATTTCAGGTTCATCTCAAGATGATACAAAGAAGTTGCTGCGTCTCCTTTCATTGCATAAACCTTTGCCAGACCATATTCGGCCGATTCATGAGATATGCTGTTTGCTGCATTATAATCAGCAACAGCATTTGAATAGGCTCCTTTAATTGCATATGCTTCAGCTCGTTCGATAAGTAATCTGCTATCCTGATTTTTTTGTAATTCAGCCGAGAGAATATCAATAGCATTATCAGTCTTTCCTGAACTATTCAAAGCTTTCGCCTTTAGGAGACAATCATAAGCCTGTTGTCCCGAAATAATTCCGGAAATAAACAAAGCTGAAATAACTGTTAAAATCTTCCTCATCACCATTTTGTCAAAATCATTTTGTTGGTTCCGCTACGACCTTAGATTCATCGGTAAAGACATGAACAAATCCTGAAAGATGGAAAAGTTCCAGGCCTGAAATTCGGTTTTCATAAACATCGCACTGATAAAAATAGACTCCGGGAGAAACAATTCTTCCTTTGTAGGTCCCATCCCAGTTTATCTCCGGATCTTCAGTCTTGAAAAGCAATAAGCCAGTGCGGTTATAAAGCTTAAAGTCAATTTTCACCACAAGCCCTGACGCCTTGGCGACAAGCTTATCATTTTTCCCATCGTTGTTTGGTGTAAATACATTAGGTATTTCAAAGAAGTTGCAGGAATCAACGCACACCATCACTGATTTTTGGCTTTCATTGCCTAATGAATCGAATGCTGATACTGCATAACAGCCGGCAATGATTTTAAGTGAATCATGAATATAAGTAAAAATGTTCCTGTTATTTTCCGTATAAATACTATCGAGATTTTCATCATAAAGTCCTTTATAAAAGATTTTGTAACCTGCGACATCTTCAAAACAAGCAGGGTCAGAAATACTCCATGTTACTGTATTGGACATTTCTTTACATTGACTTGATACATTTATTTCAGGAGGGCAAGGTGGTTCATTATCCACAGGTGTGCAATAGGCTTCTTGTGATTCATTAATAAGGTTCTGGGGCATAGTGAGATCTTGATAGCCTCCGGTTGACACAACTTTGTAGCGATATTGTTTACCATTCTCCAGTCCATTATCGGTATAAGTTGTCTGGTCGGTTGTACCAACTGTATCAAATGAGGTTGTTGCATCATTATATCTTAAAATATCGTATTTGGTATTGAACCAGGGAACATTACGATTAATGACAAACCTGGTTTTTTCATCTCCCGGGCTTAATTTGATAAAAACAGAAGATGCGTAGGAAGAATCGCCAACTATTATATTATTGCTTCGGAGCGAAATGTTATAGATATAACCATAATCGCTGGTATTTATTAAATTGTCAATAAATACATTATCATTTGGATCGTTTGTTGTCAGAGTATTAATAAGAGTATAATCTGTACCTGCAACTCCCTGTGCTCTGTAGATCCGGTATTCGTATGGAGGACTGATAGTATCGGGTTTTTGCCAGACCAGTTTTATGGAACCGTCAGCAGTACCTGTTTTTACTACAGTGACATTCATTATTACGGGATACCCGGACACCAGGGTAGAAGGTTTTGGCTTTGATGGCTTGCTTTCGGTTCCGTTTTTAAATACTGCGCATATCCTGTATATATATTCCTTTCCAAACTGAAGCCCCTGACCATTATCAGTATCTGTAAATGAGACTGTTGAATTGCCAGCGATATATCCTACTTTGATAAATCCGGTGGAGGCAGGCACTCCTGATGTACAGGAATCGATGACGAAATCCTGCATGCCTTCTCTTCTGTAAATACTAAATCCTGCAATTGCTGTTGTCCCATAATTAGCCCATGTTAACTGAATGTATTTTCCTATCGCTATTGCGCTCATCAACAAAGGCGGAGGCCCAAGAACCTTAATCGACATATTATCAATATCTGATAGCTTGATATCTTCATTATCATCATCCGATTTGAAAACAATATTATAAGGTTGATTCCTTACAGCCTCATAGCAAGGTTTCCAACTGAATTTTGAATGGGATATTCCAGGCAATGAATCGATACCAGAGAATTTTGCCGGACAGGAGAGACTAAAGACGCCTGATGTTGCTTTCAGGGATATTCGATCATTATTTACATCAGTAGCAGAAACTTCAAAATTGATACTATCTCCAACTACTATACATGTATCGTTTGGTACAAGGTTTACGGGAGGTTTATTATTTGTCCTGAAAACTTCAATCTGCATATCACGAACAACGGTTCCGATTTTCTTATTATTTCTCCACTCCTGAATTTCCATAGCAACATTATATTTACCTGTATCTGCAGGGGTATCCCATATCAGGTCGCCTGAGACAGAATCGACACGAATATAATGAGTTGCCGGTGGCAAAGTATAACCTACAATAGGTTTTCCATCCTCACGGGTGCACACTGTAAGCGCATACGAAAGACTGTCACCATCAGGGTCATAAGCAGCCGGATTATGAATGAAAATATATCCTAATGCAGCTTTATCATAAGGAGGATTGAGAAGTACAGGTGTATTATTAAATCCCATTGCCGGATTAACAATCAGAGTTGTTGAAATTGAGAACACCACGTTTACAGAGTTAGGTATGTTTCTTACACCATAATTCCTGTTCGGATCCTGAACTACAATTCTATAAATGCCCGGACCCGGAAATGTGTGGACGATTTTATAGATATTTCTTCTGTAATAATTAGGGAGGGTAACCTTGCTTATCCTTGGTGCCGTTGAAACGGAATTATCGCCCCAGTGGACATCTAACTCGGGCCGGTCAGCATAACTTAGTGTATAGGTGAATGTTGTTATGGTGATCTCGTAGGTAAGGTCTGATAACTGGATATATGTTATTTCGCCTGCCCTGTTATGCGTTGCCGAAAGAATGGAAAAATTCAGAATTAAAAGTACAAGCACTAAAAATCTTTTCATTTCATTATCCTCTGTTACCTGAATTTATTTCAAATTAAAAGTTTGTTCTGTTTGCTCAGGAGTCAGCTTGATTCCTTCTTCAAAATCATCTACCCTGATCAAAGTCATATTTGCCTGATCATTATATAACCCTGTCATGATCATATTTTTTACAGAGATAGTCTTTGGTTTTTTATCCGACTTGTACACAAGGTTCATGCTGATTTCATTATCTTCAAGTGTCAGATTTAATAACTTTCCTCTAAGCTGTTTATTGTCTACAGATATATTAACTTTTTTATCAAGATATTTATTCATAAGTTCGGCCGGGAACAGCTGACCTGCAGTCATTTTTTTTACCGATTCATTTTCACTGTCAAATAACTTATAATCAAGCAGAAAATCGTCATAGAACATTTTTACAAAAACCTTGAGGGAATCAGTTCCGTGAACATGGTCGATGCTTGTCAGTGAGACATGAACCGGGTGAAACAGAAGCCCTATTGAAAGAATCAAGGTTTTTAACATTGTTCAACAGTTTCAGGTTAAAACAAAACCGCAAAAATCAGACCAATTAATGATCTTCTTTTATGCTTATACTGTCTTTCAAATACTGCACTGAACCTACTTCAATAAATGAGAAGCCGGATCCTCCTGAGAAATTTCCGGCAAGCACAACAATGATATCGTTCCCTTTAAGATCGTGTGCCTTGGTAAGGTTTTTCAATGCGATATGGATAAACTCATCAATAGAATTTCTCCGCTCCTGAAAGCTTGCATATACCCCGTAAGAAAGTGCCAGCTCTCTCATGGTCCTTTCAGAATAACATTGTGCCATGATAAGATTAAATCCTCTGAAAGAAGCCATATCCCTGATTGTCCTCCCACCTACCGTATCTGCGATAATTCCTTTAGCAGCTATTCTTAATGATGTTTTTACAGCTACTTTTGCCAGATAAGCCGATATTTCGCCGGTGACATTCAGATAAGGAGTCTCAAGAAATTTTTCTTTATTAATTTCGACTTCCAGGGCGACTTTAGTCATTGTATTAACTGCTTCAACCGGATATTTGCCATTGGCAGTCTCGCCGCTCAGCATTATTGCATCTGTTTGCGTATATATTGCATTGGCTATATCACTTACTTCAGCTCTAGTCGGGCGAGGATTGGTTATCATGGAATGAAGCATTTGTGTTGCAACAATCACCGGCTTTCTGCAATAGATACATCTCGAAATTATCATCCTCTGAATAGGAGGAATTTTTTCATAAGGAATCTCGATTGCAAGATCTCCTCTGGCAACCATTATCCCGTAAACGACATCCATAATATCAGCAATATTTTCAACGCCCTCCTGGTTTTCAATCTTGGCGATGATCTTGATATCACTCTTATATTTGTCCAGAACAGCTTGAACATCAAGAACATCCTGTTTTGATCTTACAAATGAGTGTGCGATGAAATCGACCTCATTTTTTGCAGCCATTTCGAGAAATTGCTTATCTCGTTCTGTGACTGAAGGCAGGTCTATTTTTATACCGGGGATATTTACACTTTTTCTTGAACCAATTAAACCATCATTGTCAGCTTTGCATATAAGAGTGTTCCCTTCTTTTCTCAGCACTTTCAGTTCAATTTCTCCATCATCTATCATGATCTGTGACCCCAGAGGAATCTCTTTAGCAAAGGTTTTCAGGCTTACATTGATTGATTCAGCTGTCGATTTTTTCGCTGGATCACCTGTCAGACGATAGGTTTTTCCTTTTTTGACAGCGATAGGGGAATCACAAACAGTGGTACGGATCTCCGGTCCCTTTGTATCGACAATGATTGCTATTTTGTCAGAAACTTTTCGGACGTTCCTGATAATACGCAGAGCTCCCTCAATATTCAGATGGGCAGAGTTAATCCTGACCACATCCATACCTGCATCATAAAGCTGTTCAATGAAACCAGGTTCACAGTTTTTATCTGATAAAGTAGCGACAATCTTTGTTCTTTTCCTGACCATCTTTTTTTGTTTATTTCTAGTACTTCCCTTTAATTGCCTCAACTGCCAGTCTGTAGCTGTCGAGTCCGAAACCTGAAATCGAACCAGTACAGCTATGGGCTATCAGGCTTGTATGCCGGAATTCTTCGCGGGCTGCAATATTTGTTATATGTACCTCAATTACAGGAGCTTTGATTGATGCAATGGCATCGGCAATCGCAACAGAAGTATGTGTATAACCGCCAGCATTAAGGATAATGCCGTCAGATGAGAAGCCCTTCTTATGGATTTCATTTATCAGTTCACCTTCAACGTTTGATTGGAAATACTCAAAATTAATTTCCGGATACTTTATTTTTAAAGTAGTTAAGTAATCATCGAAGGACTGGTTTCCGTATTTTTCCGGTTCGCGCTTCCCAAGAAGATTAAGGTTAGGGCCATTTATAATGCTAATCTTCATTTCAGGTAATAATTATAAATGGTAAAAGTAGGTAAAATAATTATCCATTCGAAATAAAAAGGTATCCTGCCTTTGTGTTACTTTGTGATACGAAAACCCCCTTTCCCGTTTCCCCCAAGGGGGAAAAGCTGATTAAACTCCTTCCCCCGTGGGGGAAGGTTGGGAAGGGGGTATTTGATAAGTTAACCACAAAGTAACTTAAAGGACAAACAAAGGTACATCAAGGTATTTAATAATATAATTATGAGTCTCTCCTGGAAACAGGCAATAAAGGATTTTGAAACATATCTCAGGCTCGAGAAATCGTTATCTGAGAACAGTATCGAAGCATATAAGGATGATGTTCTAAAGCTTGAAAAATTCTTTGTTGAAAATGGAACCAATAAATCCCCAACAGGTGTGACATACCAGGATCTTAAGGAATTTCTTGCATGGTTTGGTGCTGATAATCAGAATACGAGAACACAATCAAGGATTATTTCAGGGATAAGGGCATTTTTCAGGTTTTTGCTTATTGAGGGAGAAATTTCAGAAAATCCTGTTTCACTTATTGAATCGCCAAAGATAGGATTCAAGCTCCCTGAAGTTCTCTCTATCAACGAGATTGACTCCATGATAAAGGTAATAGACCTGAGCAGACCAGAAGGACACAGAAATAAGGCTATAATTGAAACACTTTATGGTTGCGGCTTGCGTGTCTCGGAGCTTGTGAATCTCAGGATTACTGACATCCATTATCATGAAGGATTTGTGACAGTGATCGGAAAAGGGAATAAGCAGAGGCTAATACCGATCAGCAATAAAGCACTGAAAGAAATTAATAATTATAAACCTGACAGGAACAGGCTTCCTGTAATATATGATCAGAACATTATGTTTTTGAATCGCAGAGGCAGGAGGCTGACCAGAGCAATGATATTCACTATTATAAAAAACCTTGCTGCAAAAGCCGGCATCAGGAAAAAAATCAGTCCGCATACTTTCCGTCACTCATTTGCAACACATCTGATTGAAGGAGGAGCCGATCTGAGGGCAGTTCAGGAAATGCTCGGCCATGAATCAATTCTCACGACTGAAATCTATACCCATATCGACAGGAGCTTTTTGCGCGACACCCTCATTATGTTCCATCCCCGTGCATAAAATAGTGTGTTCTGCACCATTTTAGAAATTCAATTTTTGTATTAACTTTGCAACTTATTTCGAAAAAACAATAATTAACTATTTCAAAACCATAACATTATGTCAAAAATAAAAAGAGTATACTCCTTTGGCAAGAAAACTGCCGAGGGTAAAGCTGATATGAAGAACCTTCTCGGAGGTAAAGGAGCTAATCTGGCAGAGATGTGCCTCTTAGGGCTGCCTGTTCCTGCAGGTTTTACGATTACCACCGAGGCTTGCACAGAATATTACCAGAACAACTGTACTCTTCATCCCGACCTGATGCCTGAAGTCTGGGCAGCAATGAAGCTGACTGAAGAAACGATGAAAATGAATTATGGCGATCCGGATAATGCACTTCTTGTTTCATGCCGCTCCGGTGCACGCAAGTCGATGCCGGGAATGATGGATACAGTGCTTAATATAGGACTCTGTTCAACAACTATACCCGGATTTCTTAAAAAGACTAAAAATCCAAGGTTTGTATGGGATTCTTACCGCAGGCTTATTATGATGTATGCCGATGTTGTTATGGAAAAAGCTGAGGGTATTGATCTTGGTGAAGGAAAAGGTATCCGTAAACAGCTTGATGAAATGCTTGATGAATTCAAACATAAAAAAGGATATAAATCTGATACTGAAATAAATGCAGAGGAATTAAAATTCCTCTCGGAAGAATTTAAGAAGAAGATAAAAGAAGTTCTTGGAAAACCTTTCCCCGATGATGCAAAAGAACAGCTTGAAGGAAGTATTAAAGCTGTATTCAAGAGCTGGAACGGGAAAAAAGCTGTTTCGTATCGTCGTATCGAAGGTATTCCGGATGATTGGGGAACAGCAGTTAATGTTCAGGCAATGGTATTTGGAAATATGGGCGACACGTCAGCAACAGGTGTTGCATTTACCCGTAATCCTGCAACCGGAGAAAATCTTTTCTACGGTGAATGGCTGGTAAATGCCCAAGGGGAAGATGTTGTTGCCGGTATCCGCACTCCAAGTCCTCTCAATGACGAAACAAAGAACGAACAGAACAAACACCTGCATAGTATGCAGGAAGCTATGCCTCAGACGTACAAGGAATTATGCAATATCCGCAATATTCTTGAGAAGTCGTTCAAAGATATGCTCGACATTGAATTCACAATACAGGAGGGTATTCTCTATATGCTTCAGTGCCGTGCTGGAAAGAGAACAGGTACAGCTGCACTGAATATGTCAATGGATATGCTTCATGAAAAGCTTATAGATGAAAAAACAGCAGTATTGCGCGTCGATCCCGCTCAGCTTGATGAGCTTCTCCACCCGATCTGCAATCCTGATGCCGAAAAGAAAGTAAAGCCGGTTGTAAAAGGCTTACCTGCCGGTCCAGGAGCAGCAGTAGGAAAAGTTGTTTTTACAGCTGAAGATGCAGTAAACTGGTTCCGCAAAGGAGAAAAAGTAATCCTTCTCCGGGAAGAGACCAATCCTGAGGATGTTGAAGGAATGCGTGCTGCAGAAGGTATTCTTACTGCCCGAGGCGGTATGACTTCGCATGCAGCATTGGTTGCACGCGGTTGGGGCAAATGTTGCATCGTTGGCGCCGGGGCACTTCATGTCGATGCAGCATCTAAAACTGCTAAAATAACCGGATCAAGCATAGTAATCAAAGAGGGTGATATTCTCACACTTAACGGAACAAAAGGAAATGTATATACCGGAGCTATTGCATTAATGGATGCTACAGAAAACCCACGGTTCCAGGAGTTTATGAAGATGGTCGATAAATACCGTAAGATGGGTGTACGTACAAATGCAGATACACCGGCTGATGCGAAAGTTGCCCGCGACTTTGGAGCTGAAGGAATAGGACTCTTCCGTACAGAGCACATGTTCTATGGTAAAGGTTCAGAAGCACCACTGTTCCTTCTTCGTAAAATGATCCTCAGCGCAAATGAAGCAGAACGCCGGAAGGCTCTTGACGATTTGTTCAAATATGTCAAGAAAGATATGAAAGCCACACTCGAAGCAATGGATGGACTGCCTGTTACTTTCAGGCTGCTTGATCCGCCTCTTCATGAGTTTGTGCCACAGAGTGCTGACAAGCAGGAGGAGCTTGCTAAGGCATTGGGTATCAGGAAAGAAGACGTTGAAAAGCGTGGTGAAGCATTACACGAATCTAATCCGATGATGGGTCACCGTGGTGTAAGGCTTGGCATAACCTATCCCGAAGTTACCGAGATGCAGGTAAGGGCTATGTTCGAGGCAACAGTCGAGCTTATTAAGGACGGGAAGAAACCCGAACCTGAACTAATGGTTCCGGTCACGTGCGATGTTTCAGAGCTTGATGTGACAAAGAAAGTTGTCGATAAAGTTTATAATGAAGTTTGTAAAAAATTCGGAGTTAACAAGATAGAATACAAATATGGTACTATGATCGAGATACCCCGCGCTGCGCTCCTTTCGGACCGTATGGCGAAAAGCGCAGAGTTCTTCTCTTTCGGAACAAACGACCTCTCACAGATGACATTCGGCTTTAGTCGCGATGATATTGGCGGGTTCATGAATGATTATCTTGACAAAAAGATGCTTGCAGCAGATCCATTCCAGACAATCGACCAGGAAGGTGTTGGCCAGCTGATAACTATGTCGGTTCAGAAAGGAAGAGCCACCAGGCCTAATCTGAAAGTCGGCATTTGCGGAGAACAGGGTGGCGATCCGGCATCAGTTGAATTCTGTTTCAAAACAGGACTCACCTATGTAAGCTGCTCACCATTCAGGGTTCCGATAGCCAGGCTTGCAGCAGCACAGGCTTCGATCAAATACGGAAAATAAAACTGCAGATCAGATAATTGAAAAGGGGCTTATACAGAGCCCTTTTTTCATTGCATTTGATCACCTGATCAGAACACACTTTCTTGTCCGCACTGAAGGTAATTCAAATCCCGGCTTCTTGATTTCAAGCCTGTAAAAATATATACCGCTGTCTACAGAAGGTCCGGGAGTCCATGTAAAGGTATAGTCGCCTGGTTCCAGCTCTCCTCCTGCAACATTTGCAATCCTGTTTCCTGTCAATGAAAACACTTCAAGCCTTATGTCTGCCTTCTCCTTAAGAGTAAAACAAATATTTCCTGTCTGTGAAAAAGGATTCGGATATACATCAAGGTCAAGATCTGAAGGAAAATCAGGATTTTCCGGAATACCTGCTGACGAAATAAGCTGGGCTTCATCAAACCATAATGTTCCTGACATTGCGCCGCCGGAAGTTTGTCTTATTACCATACTGTGATAATTGCGATCCCCGCTGCCTCCTATTGAACTTACCGGAATTGTCTTAAGCTCCCATCCGGCCCAATCGATCGTATCTACCGACACAATCTGGTTAACGGTGCCTGATGAGTAGAACCAGTATTCCAGGGCATTGTAGCTCAGGTCACCAAAAACCCACATTCCAAATGTTTTGGATGCATCATTGCCGATAACCGGTTTCCTGGTATCAAAGGTACGGCAGACCCCTCCGCCCTGGTTGACAAAGACATAATCAAGCCTGCCGGAGGCGGTTCCCCCTCTTTTTATTGTTGAGGAAGAGGTAAATGTCGTAAGCGGATTGTCAGTTCCGACAGTGCTTCCGCTGGTTTCAGGATCCCAGAATACAGATATATCATCGAAGGACTCAACCAGGGATCCCGACGCGTATGGTTCACTCCTGGTTGTAAAACTGATTTCAATGTTTTGCCCGAGTTTATTTCCTGCTATGTCTGCAAGATCCTGATCCAGCACAATCTTGAATACCTTATTAAGAACCAGTGCCCCTGATGGTTCAAAGTTATAATACCCTTTCCCATCCTTCTCAGAATACTCTTCCCTGATCCTGTTGACGGGCTGACCGGCATCATTAAGGAACTGGATGCTGGCTGGCAGTAACGACTGGTTCAGTGGAGCATCAAACAGTAACCTTATCTGCGGATAAATTGAAATGCTGGTTTGCGCGTTGCCCGGAAAGCTTTTATCCAGTGAAAGTTTCGTACGGTTTTTTGTAATAAAGCTAAAACTATATGCCGTTTCTATACCGGCTTTCCATTTTGAGCATGCAGTTGTTGAGATAGTTACACTATAATTTGTTTTTGGCGAATACTGTACAGAAGGTTTGATTTTAAGCACTGTGCTTAAATCGTCCCATGTAAAGGCAAGCTGAACAGAAGGATTTGCACTTATTGCCTTCTGTACAGAGTCCCTGTTCATTGGCAGACTGAATACGATTGTAAACTCCTGATTAAATACGACACTGTCCATAGTTGACGGGGATACTTTAAGTACTTGAGGAACAATGGTAGTGTCGAATTTCAGACAGATATCGGTTAAAGTAGTTTTATTGCCGATAACATTCACTTCAAGCGAATCTGTAAAATACTCTTCAAGACCTTCAAAGAAGAGCTTGTATGGCCCTGGAGAGACAGAGTCGAACATAAAGAATCCGTTGTTCAGGCTGTCCACCATATATGTTTTGTTCCCGGGAATAAGCTTAACCTGAACATTATCAAGTGGCAGCGACTGATCCCTTGTCCCCGGCTTGAAATACCACGATGGCGATTTGAGCGAGTCCCTGACAATACCTGCAATCAGTCCATGACTGACAGGAGTTACATTCTCGTATTCAGTCAGAGCCCTTACGAATGCCCATGACTCGTGGTGAAGGAAATCATTGTTCCTAAGCCGCCATGACTCGGGGATATAGTCATGGAATGAACCCTCTGACAATACTCCGGGCATTGTAAGTCCGCGGAGTACCCCAAGTCCCTGTGTTCCCCAGTCGGGATAGAAAGTCCAGTCGCCCTTTACCCATATGGATGAGCTCGTCCAGCAGTTTCCCTTTTCAAATACTTTCTGCCAGATAATGCCGGCAATTATTTTTGCGTCAGGAAAAACCGGCTGGTTATCATAACCCCTGAACAGCATAAGAGGCTGATTCTGTAAACCGTTAAAACCATTGCTGTGAATTGAAAGAAAGAAATCGACGTTTGCTGCATTTGCCATCGCAGAAATGGATGATAACGGCAGATCATCAGATGTGGTATTTGTTGTTCGCGACATAAAAACTGTCGCCTTAAGAGTGGTCATTATATCGCGAAGGAAAAGACCTTTTACAAGATTACCTTCAGACTCCCAGAAATCAGTAACAAGCATGTGGCGATCGTCTGAATCATGACCACCGTGACCGGGATTGATGAATAACTTATATCCTGTGAAATCCGGAGACTGGCAATAGACTTGACCCAGAGCCCAAAAGAAACTCAATAATAAGACCAGTACAGAACTCTTCACCGGCTTGATCATTTTACTTAACCTTAAGATGCATTAAAAACAGCTCTCCGTTTAAATTCTGAAACGCAATCCGACTTCTTCCGGGAACCGGAAAAGGATACATTTCAACGGTTTCCTTCGTCCTGGTAAGATTATATAATTTATTCGTTTTCAGGGAATAACAGCAAATATCAGACCGAATGATCCTGGTACCGTCATCCTCATCATTCATCCCGACAATAAGATTATTATTGATCCACCTTGGGGCATTCAGCTTGCCTATCTCTGTCAGTATATTGCCTGCTGTATCGGAAACAAAGGTTGAAGTACCTCGATAATTATATAATAACTTTGTCATGTCAGGTGATAATGAAGCCCATATATAATTCCCTTCACCGTTTGGTTTAAGTTCTTTACGGATCCCCCCAAAATAGAGTACCGGAATAAGATCCTCAAGCAACAGGTAAGTATTCTTATCTCCTTTTTTACTTTCAGCAGTACCGGTAATTCTTGTTTTCTGATTTCCATCGATAAGATATATCATCTTGTCTCCTGAGATCACCGGAGATCCCAGTCCCCTTGATGCCGGTTCAACCAGTGTTTTTATACCTGTTGATCTGTCATACTCATTGAGTGATGAGTATTTTCTGAAATTCCTGTATTCATCGGATCTGAAAAATATCTTTTTCCCGTCAGTAGAAAAAACCGGTTCAAATCCCGATCCGGCATCAGTAGTAACATCCTGAATCCTCTTCTTTTTCAGGTCTATGATCTTTAATCCCTTATAATCTGTGGAAGAAGCAAGTATGTGTTTACCGTCGGGAGATACCCCGGAGACAGTCAACTCCCCTGCACCTGATTTGGTTATTTGTTCAATCCTTCTGACCTTAACCTCCTGAGAAGACGCAAGGGCAGGTAAAAAAGCGAGAATGAGCCATTTGTATTTCACAATAATTATTTTTGAATGGTTTAGAATTGTTATTCAGCTAACTCAAAGTTACAATAAAAAACAGGGCAACCGTATTGATTGTCCTGTTTCAATCTTTGCATGGCTGCAATAAACCTGACCTTGTAGTAAGAATTACTAACCTAAGACATTATAAAGACCGTTCAGGATCAAATTACCCTATTTTTTTTCGCCTTAGTGTTCCTTCGTGTGTACTTCGTGTTCTTTGTGGTTAAGAAGAAAAAATTTTAACCACTAAGAACACAAAGGCAATTCAAAAAGAGCACAAAGGATTGCTTGTTTTTTTCTACAAAATATTAACTTAAAAACTTGCGCATTAATATTTTAATTACTTTGCATCGCTCATCATTTAAAAATAATCTGCTAAGCATGATCACAGCAAAAAATTTATCCGAATACGGTATAA
>JBGOXH010000258.1:0-4084 GCA_041479075.1 Bacteroidia bacterium
ACACCCAACATCCCCCCCCCACGCGGTAACCTATCGTAATTAATTTCTTTTTGTGTTTGGGGGGGAAGACACGGCGGTACGCAGTGCCCACCCCCCTTCTCTTCCCCTTTTACCTTAATGTGGAAGTGTCATTCCGAGTCCGCCAGCTGGCGGACGAGGAATCTTTTCTGATAGTTCAAACACAAATAAATTAAAATGGAAGTTTTAAAGAAATTTTATGTTTTCATTTCACACTATTTTGTCAAAAAAAAGTTACGTTTGTAGGAATTAATATAGTCCTGGAACTTTCATTAAATAATCTATGTCGAAAAGTCAGTTGTTCATCACTAAACCACTTGATAAGTTACTCAACGAATCAAAAGAAACAGGTGGTTTGAAAAGATCTTTGTCAGCTCTTAACCTGACCACATTAGGAATTGGTGCTATTATAGGTGCCGGAATATTTGTCATTTCAGGCCAGGCCGCAGCACAATATGCCGGCCCTGGTATTGTTCTTTCATTCATTATTTCAGGATTTGCCTGCGGTTTTGCCGGGTTATGTTATGCCGAATTTGCATCTATGATACCGATTGCAGGCAGCGCGTATACTTATGCTTATGCCACTCTTGGAGAGTTCCTTGCCTGGATAATCGGCTGGGACCTGATACTCGAATATCTTTTTGCAGCTTCAACAGTTTCAGTAGGATGGTCGGGTTATGTTGTAAGCTTTCTGAGGGATCTGAATGTAAATATTCCTGCTCAGTTTACCGGGGCGTCAGGCTCTGTTCTTGTAAATGTGCCGGATATGGGATGGATGGCTCTTACTAAACAGTATGCACAAACACTCGTCTCATCAGGAATAAATGTTGATTCACTTCAGCACATAACATGCATCCTGAATCTGCCAGCAATGTTTATTGTTGCTGTTTTAACAACACTTCTTGTGATAGGAATAAAGGAATCAGCCAACTTTAATAACATTATGGTAATCACCAAAGTATCAGTGATAATCCTGTTCATTTGTCTTGGTTTTATGTTTGTCAAATCTGCCAACTGGCATCCGTTTATACCAGTAAATAAAGTCGAATCAGCACCCATTTCAGAATATGGGTCATTCTGGGGATGGCTGAAAGCTTACGGGCATGAATTTGGCAAATATGGCATAAGTGGTATATTGAGAGGAGCTGGTGTGATCTTCTTTGCATACATCGGGTTCGATGCAGTATCGACTGCTGCACAGGAAGCTAAAAATCCCAGGAAAGATATGCCAATAGGAATTTTAGGGTCACTGGGTATTTCCACTGTACTTTATATTCTTGTTGCAATTGTTCTTACAGGTATCGTCAGTTATACAACTTTGAATGTTGCAGATCCGGTTGCTGTCGGGGTAAATGCAATGGGAAAAGGTATGTTCTGGTTGCGGCCAATTGTAAAAATCGCCGCGATCGCAGGATTGAGCTCTGTTATTCTGGTTATGCTTCTTGGTCAACCCAGGATCTTTTTCACGATGTCAAAAGATGGATTACTTCCACCAGTATTTTCTAAAGTTCATCCAAGGTTCAAAACACCGTATATAAGTACAATTATAACAGGTTCAGTTGCTATGATCATTGCCGGAATACTGCCTATCGGTATTCTCGGAGAACTCGTATCAATCGGCACGCTTCTGGCCTTCATAATTGTTTGTGTCAGCGTAATTATCTTAAGGAAATCGAAACCTGATATAGAACGACCATTCAGGACGCCATGGGTACCTGTCATTCCGATATTGGGTGCGTCGATTTGCTTTATTCAGATGGCTGCATTACCGGGTGGCACATGGCTCAGGCTTATAGTCTGGATGGCAATAGGATTCTGTATTTACTTCTTCTATGGAATAAAACATAGCAAGACAAGGCAGGGGGTCTTATAATTCGTCTGAAAACACTGCCCTTGGCAGATCCCTCAGATTATATCGTGAAGCCATCGCTTCACCATAAGCACCAGCTGATCTTATTGCAATGATATCTCCTCTCCGGGTTTCCGGAAGCTCAATATATTTGGCAAATGTATCGGACGATTCACAAACAGGACCAACTACATCGTACCTGTATATGCTTCCTTCAGATGAGAGATTTTCTATTTTATGGTGAGCCTGATAAAGTGCAGGACGGATAAGGTCGGTCATACCGGCATCTATGATTGCGAACACGGTATTGCTTCCATTCTTGATATATAAAACCCTGGAAATCAGTGTTCCGCATTGACCAACAACAGATCTGCCAGGTTCAAGATGAAGCTCCTGTCCGGGCTTCAGGTCAACGAAATCATTTATAAGTGAGAAATATTCCGCATACATTGGCGGTTTATCAGGATTTTCATAGTCAATTCCCAATCCGCCGCCGACATTAATGATCTTAAGATCAACACTACGTGAAGAAAACCATTCCTGCAACTCATTTATATGGGTAGCCAGGCTTTGAAAAACAGACATTTGGGTGATTTGTGATCCAACATGAAAATGGATGCCTGTCAGGTGAACATTTTTCATCGTTGATAACCTGGTAAGGACATTGTCGAGCTCCCAGGTATGTATCCCGAACTTGCTTTCTTCGATCCCGGTTGTTATGTATTTATGTGTATGAGCTTCAATTAGTGGATTGATTCTCAGCGCAATCTGAACGTTTTTATTTTGAAGCGATGCCAGGTGGTTTATTACCTCAATCTCCGGAATTGATTCGCAGTTGAAACAAAAAATCCCTGCTTTTATTGCTGCATCGATTTCCTTATCTGTTTTTCCAACCCCGGCAAAAACGATCTCTGAAGGGTTAAATCCTGTTTTTATCGCAGCATCAATTTCGTTCCAGCTAACGCAATCGGCTCCAAGTCCATAGGATGAAATAATTTTCAGTATCCTTGGATTGGAATTGGCTTTTGCTGCATAATGGATTTTAAATCCTGAATTCTGTGACTCTTTCTTTAAAGTACTCAGAGTTGAATTAAGTACGTCGAGATCATAGTAATAAAAAGGAGTGGACAGATTCCCGAATTTTTCTATAATATTTTTGTCTATCATTTTTCTATTTGAAAAGATGTATGCTCAGAAGCCTTAATGCCTGTGTTTTATTTTTTGTATCGATGAGAAGGGAAAGGCTGTGAGGACTTCCTCCGTATGAAATCATTTTAAGCGGGATAGTGTTAAGTGCCTGGAAAATTTCCGGTGCAGAACCTGTTTTTTCAGTCCGGAAGTCACCAACAATACAAATAATTGTCTGATTTTCTTCGACTTCGACAGTACCGAGTTCTTTAAGGTCTTTGGCAATTTCATTAAGATACTCTGCATTATCTACAGTCAGTGATACACCAACCTCAGATGTTGTAACCATATCTATTGAAGTTCTGTATGCTTCGAATATTTCAAAAACCTTTCTTAGAAAACCATAAGCCATCAGCATTCTGTCGGATTTAATCCTTAAAGCAGAGATTCCATCTTTTGCTGCAACAGCCTTATAATCAAGAAGTACGCTGCTCGAAGTAATAAGAGTCCCTTCATCTTCAGGCTCCAAAGTGTTCTTGAGACGAACAGGAATGTTTTTTATCCTTGCCGGATTGACGCTCGACGGGTGAAGAATTTTCGCACCGAAATATGCTAATTCGGCTGCTTCATCAAACGATAATTCACGGATAACTTTTGTGTCCTGAACGTACCGGGGATCGTTATTATGAAATCCGCTTATGTCAGTCCAAATCTGAATTTCCTTTACTTTCAATGCAGCACCTATAATTGAAGCTGAATAATCGCTGCCTCCGCGCTTCAGGTTGTCAATTTCGCCGTAAACATTCCTGCAGATAAATCCCTGTGTGATCTTTATGGCGTCTGCCGGATGTTTCCTGAGCTCTCTGGTAATATTCTCCTCAATATAAAAATAATCAGGTTCCCCGTCCTTATCAATACGCATGAAATTCAATGCAGGCAGCAGAACCGACTTAATGTTTTTTTCTTTAAGGAGGTGCTGAAATAATGAAGTTGATATTAGTTCTCCCTGCGCAAGAATGGCTTTTTCCTGCAGTTTTGTAAATACCCTGAGTGTAAAATTGTTTATGTAATCGAAGTGCGAGTTTATAA
>JBGOXH010000351.1:0-2509 GCA_041479075.1 Bacteroidia bacterium
ATCAAACTTTACCTCGGCTTTCCATTTTTCCTCATTCTCATCAACGTTAATCTGGTAAATCTCAAACCCCTTTTTATTGTAGATTTTATAAAAATCCTTGAGCTGCAGATTCTCCGCTATGCAGTCTTTTGATTCTACCGACCAGAAAGTAAGGAGAACAACTTTGCCCCTTAGGGATGAAAGGGCGATTCTGTTACCGTTAATATCTTTCAGGTTCGGGTCCAGTTTTATTTCAGGTGAAGAACTGGCAAGATTCTGGAATTGCCGTGCGTACATCTGGTTCAGTTCTCTTTTTACATCTTCAGCAAGAGCCTGAACGTTCATGGAGTTCGGATAGTAACGTCCGAGTGAGTCAGATACAATTTTCAGATATTGCAGATCGCGTTGATCATAGAGAACATAAGTATTATCATCTATTCTCTGGTAAAGAGCTTTTATTGAAGCCATCGATCTTGTATTGCTTATTATGAATTCAATATTTTTTTTCCGGATCTCCTTCAGGATCTTATCGAATTCATTCTCAATCATGGGCCCTTTTGTATCAAAATCCGGTTCCCCGGAAGCAGCCTTATATACAGTTCTTAATGAATCCAGCTTTATTTTTGTCCGGGCAAGTCTCATATCAAGCATCCTCACCTTTTCGGATCCTTCCGATCCGGTTACTGTATAATCATTTGAAAGATTAGTCCCGTTAAAAACAAGCTTTATCTTTTCTCCCGGTTCTGCCAGAATTGTTACAAAATCAGTATTTGAAAATCCAAGCTGGTAAAATTCAGGAGAAGCAGCCTTGACTTTGAAATTAAACCTTCCGTTGTTCCTGATTCCGGAAGAATCAATGAACATCAGCTTGTTTACATTTACTTTGTTCAGAAGAACAGTTTTATTTCGGGATTCCTTTATGATTCCACTTATTGTGAATGTATTTTTACTTTGGCACCCTGCAACGAGCAGCAGGGGAAGCAGGAAAATCAGCGATCTTTTCATTATTAAATCAGTTACCGTTATACGGTTTTAGTTTCATTTTATTCAAACAATTCAGCAAGTTTTCTTTGTAATGCGTCTCCTCTCAGGTTTGAAGCTATTATCCGGCCTTCTTTGTCAAGAAGGTAATTAGCCGGGATTGATTCTATTTTGTAAAGGGGTACAACAACCGAATTCCAGTACTTGACATCACTGACATGGATCCATTTTTCGAGCTTGTCATCCTGAATACCTTTAATCCAGGTTTCTTTTGTCTTATCAAGCGAAACCTGGTAGATCTGGAATCCACGGTCATGATACATGTTGTAAGCTCTCAGCAGGTTGGGGTTTTCCATCCTGCAGGGTGAGCACCACGATGCCCAGAAATCAAGCAATACGTATGATCCCCTTGTTGAAGTAAGCTTAATCGTGTCACCTTCGGGAGATGGCAGGATAATTTCAGGTGCCTCTATGTTTTCTCCGGAATCTTCTGAAACAGATTTTTTGTTACTATAGTAGGCAACCATGTCCTTTACCTGGTTGTGCAGATCAATAACCGGTTCATATTCAGAATATTTTTGGAACAATGATGAATCCACTTTTTCGAAATATGAAAGATCCTTTTCAAAATTCAAAACGTAAACATTTGGGGCCACCTGTGAATACAAGGCAACCAGAGATACGAGCGATGAAATATTATCATCGATATATTTCTTTGCATAAGAGTTCATTTCGTTAAGATACCCGCCAGCCAGATTGTCGAGAGAATCAATGACATATACAAAATCAGGCCTTCCGAGATTCTTATCATGTATATCACTAAGCTTTCTGATTCTGGTTATTGTTTTTAAAAGAGTTTTGTTGTAATCGGCCATCAGTTTTGTCCCTTTGGAGCCAATCACAACAACCGGATAATTCAATGAATCGAAATGAGAAGTCATTTTTATTTTCTCTCCGGGCTCAATAAGCATTGTCAGAAAGTTATTTTGATTAATTTTGAGCAGATAAAAAGACGGGAATTTTACCTTCCTTTTGAATTCAAACCTACCATCTTCTGAAACTATGGCGGAATCGACAGTCAGAAGCTCTTTAGATTTAAGCTCTTGGAAAAAAATATATTCCCTGGGCCTGGGATTTTCAAGGATACCGGTAATTTCAGCGGTCTTATTGCGGCAACCTGCTAATACAGTTGCACATAAGAAAAATAATGCCAGTTTTCTGCTCATTGAGAGAATAATATTTGTTAAATAGAACATTTTATTGAGATGCAAAGTTATTCTTTTTTTTATCCGACAGCTCCCCGGCGCTATTTTATAATGATTGATGAAACATTGCAAACAGGAAAACCAGTGGATTAAAACTTTTTCAGTACTTCGGATCGTTTATATTGTAATTTTCAATAAAAATATTTATCTTAAAAGACTTTTTAATACCCGATTATAAAGATTAGTTTATGAGTTACATAAAGTTTGAAAAGGGTCAGGTTGTAAACCTTGAATATTCATTGAAGAGGGAGGTAATAAGGACCAACAGGGCAGGATCATATTCC
>JBGOXH010000164.1:0-6537 GCA_041479075.1 Bacteroidia bacterium
CAGTTTCTCCGGTACAGCTTATTGCAGATATCTCCTTCGGTCGTAAACCGGATGGAGAAAATGCATGGCTCTATTTTGCTTCTTCGACTCCCGGAAGCAGCAATATCAATGAGGGTTTCAGCTCCCTTCCTCAATGTGATACCGTAAGATTCTCCGCTGAGGGTGGGTTTTTCCCCGGGGGATTTGACCTTCAGCTTTCAACAAATGATCCGGCAGATACAATTCACTTCACACTTGACGGATCAGAGCCAACACGGGATGACTCGCTCTATGCTGGCTCCATTCATATTACTGCAAATTGTGTCGTCAGGGCAAGATCCGTGAATTCCGGCAAATTACCTGGCCGGATTTCTACAAACACATATTTCACCAGGAATCACAATCTTCCTGTAGTGTGCATCAGCACGAATCCGGAGAACCTTTGGGATTACTATACAGGAATATATGTGATGGGCCCGAATGCATCTCCTGATGATCCTTATTTTGGCGCTAACTTTTGGCAGGACTGGGAAAGAAAAGCACACATGGAATTTTATGATGTCGATGGAAATAAACATATCGATCAGGATATAGGGATAAAGATCTTTGGATCATACTCACGCGGCAGACCTCAAAAATCACTGGCTTTGTTCGCCCGGCGTGAATATGGTAAAGGTTCATTTGAATACAAGTTTTTCAAGGATAAATCCATTACCAAATTTGAATCACTTGTTCTAAGGAATGGAGGCAATGACTGGGACCAGGGAATAATGAGAGATGGATTGACATCGACCCTTATCAGGGATATGGATATAGACCGAATGGCTTTTCAGCCGTCAGTTGTGTACTTAAACGGTGAATACTGGGGAATTCTCAATATTCGCGAAAAGGTTAATACTAATTTTATTGCTGAGAACCATTTTGTTGATCCCGATGATGTGAACCTGCTTGAGAATAACGCGAGTATAATTGATGGCACCAACACATCATATCTTCAGATTACTAATTTCCTTAACTCCAATACTCTTGAGACAGAACAGAACTATCTTCAGGTAAGCTCCAAAATAGATGTAAATAATTTTATTCAGTACCAGTTGACACAGATTTATATCAACAATAAGGACTGGCCTGGAAATAATATCAAATTCTGGAATACAAATGAACCAGGAAGTCTCTGGAGATGGATCATTTTTGATACTGATTTTGGCTTTTCCATCTGGGAAAGCTCAGCTTATACATACAACACGCTTGAGTTTGCACTTGCTGCTAACGGCCCAGGCTGGCCTAATCCTCCCTGGGCGACACTCCTCTTCAGAAGGATGATGTCAAATACCGTCTTCAGAAATGATTTTATAAATCAGTATGCCGACAGATTAAACACCAGCTTTACACCTCAACGGGTAATAGCTACAGTCGATTCAATTAAACAATTATATACAAATGAAATAAACGATCATTTTAACCGCTGGGGACTGAGTTACAGTAATTGGCTGAATAATCTTACACAAATTAAGAATTTTGCCACTTTCCGTCCTGGGTATGCAAGGAATCATATGAAATCAACACTCGGATTAGGTGAAACTCAGACTATCCGGATTGAAATAAGCAATCCCGGGACAGGAAGAGTTAAAGTGAATTCAGTCATACCAGGAGATTATCCTTTTTCAGGAGTCTATTTTAAAGGGGTGCCTATAACACTTAAAGCCATTCCGGCTGCAGGATACAGGTTTTTACGGTGGGAAATGAGCAGTAATGTCTACTATTCAAGAACAATAAATTATAACATGGCTGCACCATGTACATTCAGAGCTGTAGTTGGTACTGCTGAAAGCAGCGATAATAAAATAGTTATAAGTGAGATAAACTATAACTCATCTGAAGACAGAGATACTAAAGACTGGATCGAACTTTACAATGCAGGAAATAGTTCTGTTAATCTGAAAGACTGGATAATCAGCGACTCAGGTACGGAATCAGGTTTTACAATTTTATCCGACATAATCCTGCCTCCTGAAGCATTGGTGGTTATCTGCAGGGATACGGGGGCTTTCAGTCAGGTATTTCCAAAAATAAAGAACATTACAGGTGATATGAATTTTGGGCTTAGCAGTGGAGGGGATAAAATTTATCTGTTTGATCCTCAGAAAAACCTGATCGATTTTGTAAACTTCAGCCCTTATTCACCCTGGCCAACCGATGCAAACGGAACAGGAGCATCCATTGAGCTGACAGATCCTTTTAAGGATAATAATATTGGAAGTAACTGGAAATCAAAGTATGACGGAGGGACACCGGGAGAAAGGAGCTTCCTGACTGATGTAACCGTTCCGGATGATAATTCTAATATGGATCATATCCTGAGTTGCTTCCCGAATCCTTTTTATGATTATACAACAATCAGAATCGAAGTCAACATACAAGGAAATTATAAGCTTGAAGTTTATGACCCGCAGGGCAGGCTTCTGAAAACCCTTGCTAATCAAAAACTTGAACCGGGACCATATATTATTGAGTGGAATGGAAGTAGTTCCAGGGGTGAACCAGTGAACGGTGGAGTTTATATTATCAGATTATCTGGCCCGAATGTGAAAAGCAACATTAAAGCTATTTACCTTAAGTAAGAATTACACAAATATTTGTCTGCCGGCAAGGTAATTATCTTTTTATATCTCAACATGAATCTTCTGATTTCAGGTTTTTCTGATTTCAGCAATGCGCTTCAGGATCATTCTTCCTCTGGCTATTATACCTGCAGATCCATCAGTTTGCAGCATATTTATAGTAACGGCCAGTTCATTAGCCAGCTCCGGATAAATCAGTGCGAGTTTATAAAGTATCTCCATTGAATAGGCCTTGATCGCAATAGCTGAAAAACCAGATTTTAAAGCCGAGAAACAATGATCAGCAAGCAGCCCATGGTGCTTTTTACTTATCTGGCTGATATCGCTGAAAGATATGATTCTCAGAAAAGAGCGTTGAACACTTTCATTGTTAAGCTTTTGTAAAGCTTCAACTATTTCGGGGAGATTGGGATAAATCATCTCGGGGTACTGGTCACAGACTTTGGTCAGAGTCCACGATGCACGGAATGCCAGATTCTTATCGTCGGAGAATGAGTATTCGAGAAGCTTTTTAAAGATTGCCGGATTATCAACTGCTGAAGATGCTATCCATTCTGCCTCCTTCATTCCCATTAACTTTGCAATCATTGATTGAAAATCCTCATCAACTTTCGAGTCCTGCTCAGAGTCTTGTGTATACTGAATTTCTCTGCCATCATTTTCAACTGTCTGAAGGTAATTTTCAGCAATAATCATATCAGCTTCTGAAAAATCAACATTCTTCAGGCCACTGTGCCTCAGCCATTTATAAGCAACATGCTCCGAAAGAACCGGCATTTCATCAAGGGTATCGCATACGAAAGGGATGAGTAAAATATGTTTCTTGCCATAGTCATAATCGACATCTGACTGATGGCTGCAAATGACTATATCAATCGATAGTTCCTCTCTTATTTCGCGGATAATACACTCCTCCTCAGTCTCACCTTCTTTGACTTTTCCTCCCGGAAATTCCCATTTAAGAGGGTGGTCGGTCGCTTCCCCCCTTTGTACGACGAGAACTTCATTTTCCTCATTCCTTATTATAGCACATGTCACTCTGATCATAATAATTCAGGTAAATAAATCTTCATATAAAGGAATTACCTGAAGGAATTCATATTTCTTCTGCTCAAGATCGATTTTACAGGCATAATGATCGATACCGTTTGTAACTATAATATAAGGTACTTTGAATCCCATGTTGTAACATACAATCTGGTCAAATACGTTATCATCAATTTTAATGTCAGGCGATTTACATTCAACGATCAAAACAGGTTTTCCTGACCTGTTATGTATCAGTATATCAACACGTTTCTTTAAATTATTATAGCCCGACATGACTTCAATACCAATTAGTCCCGGAGGGTATTTACCTTCCTGAATCAGATATCTGACAAAATTCTGCCTTACCCATTCCTCGGGAGTGAGCCTTACAAATTTCTTCCTTATCGGATCGAATATCTTTTCCTGACCCTCTTTTCCGGTAATTCTGAATGAATATTCAGGCAGATTTAGCTGTTTCAACTTAGTTTTGTACTTTTGACAATGGAAATTTCATTATTTATTTACTTTGTGTCCCTTTGTGCAACCTTTGTGCTCCTTCGTGGTTAATTCTTTTTTACCACAAAGTAACACAAAGTGCAACACTAAGGAACACTAAGGAATTCAAATGATGGTTCTATTGCAAATATATTGAGATAATTTTTACTGACTGAAAAATATGAAAACCAAAGAAGATATTGTTAATAACTGGCTTCCAAGATATACAGGAAAAAGTATTGATACTTTCGGAAAGTATTTTCTTCTGACTAACTTTCTGTATTATGTTGAACTGTTCGCGAAATGGAACAATGTGGAGGTAGAAGGCAGGCATAAAAACATGCCTAGCGCAACTGCAGACGGGATAACAATCCTCAACTTCGGATTTGGAAGTCCTAATGCGGCAACAGTTATGGACCTTCTGAGTGCAGTGAATCCGAATGCAGTTCTTTTTCTGGGAAAATGCGGCGGACTAAAGAAAAAGAACAAACTCGGCGATCTGATACTACCGATAGCCGCTATCAGGAGTGATGGTACTTCTAACGATTATCTGCCAAACGAAGTACCGGCACTCCCTGCATTCAAATTACAGAGTGCGATTTCGGCAACTATTAATAAGTACAATAAAGCATATTGGACTGGAACTGTCTTCACAACAAACAGGAGAGTCTGGGAATATGATGCGCGCTTTAAAAAATATCTGGTCAAAACCAGGGCAATGGCAATTGATATGGAAACAGCAACGATTTTTACGGTAGGCTTCGCAAACGAGATTCCTACAGGAGCATTGCTGTTAGTATCAGACCAGCCTATGATTTCAACTGGAATTAAAACTGAAGCAAGCGACAGGAGGGTGACGAATAAATATGTAGAGACACACCTGAAAATAGGAATTGATGCACTGAGAGAGATAAAAGATAACGGCATCTCTGTCAAACACCTGCGATTCTGATATGGCAGCCACCTACGAAGAAATTATTTCTGATCTGAAAAAGCGGATCTTTAAACCGGTCTATTTTCTTGCCGGCGAAGAACCATATTATATTGACCTTATCACAGATTACATTGAAGGAAATGTCTTGCAAGAGGCAGAAAAATCATTCAACCAGGTGATTTTTTATGGAGAAGATACCAATATTACATCAGTTATAGAAACTGCCCGGGGGTTCCCTATGATGTCGAGCCACAAGGTTGTTATTGTAAAGGAAGCTCAATCGTTAAAGAAGATAGAAGACCTTATTATCTACGTCGAAAAACCGCTTCCTTCCACAATGCTTGTGATCAATTATAAGTATAAGGCAATTGACAAGAGGACAAAATTTTACAAGGCGCTTGAAAGCCATGCCGTTTATTTTGAATCTGCACGGCTGCGCGATTACCAGGTTCCAGCATGGATTGAAAAATACTTAATGACACAGGGGATTAAAATTGATCCAAGTGCCAGCGCTTTGCTTACAGAATACCTCGGAACAGATCTTCATAAAATTGTTAATGAGCTTAGTAAGCTTATCATTACTCTTCCGGCCGGCAAACCTTTAATTACTGTTTCGCTTATTGAGAAAAATATAGGTATCAGCAAGGATTTTAATAATTTCGAGCTTCAAAAAGCTGTCGGCGAGAAAAATATTCTTAAAGCAAATATGATTGTCAATCATTTTGCCAACAGTCCAAAGGATAATCCTATCACTCTGTCAATTGCATCATTGTTCAGCTATTTCAGCAAGCTCCTCACCTATCATTACCTGACCGATAAGTCAAAAAACAATGCAGCGGCAGCTTTGAAAATTAATCCATTTTTCGTAAAGGACTATGAAGTTGCTGCAGCAAAATACAATGTTTCAAAAACGGTGCAGATAATCAATCTTTTACGTACTTACGACATGAAATCGAAGGGCTATGGCGATACGAGCAGCGAACCCGGAGATTTGCTGAGGGAGCTGGTATTCAAAATATTGCATGTTTAAATTCCCCCTTTGAATTCGCACGTACTCACCCCCCCGAGCCCCCCTCTCTGCGATGCAAAGAGGGGGGAGCTAACACGCTGTATATTAAGTAATTTCCCCCTCTTTACAACGCAGAGAGGGGGAAAATAAGGGGGTGAGTACATGTTTAATTCATATCCGGCGACTCCGGGAAATCGGCCCACATACGGTATTTGTTATTTAGGTTCCTCAGGACTCTTTTCCAGGTATTATCGACCTGGTTGTTCAAAACTATATCGGTTTTCACTCTTGCAATAACCCAGGAATTTTCCTTTAATTCTCTTTCGAGTTGTCCTGCTGACCAGCCCGAATAACCGAGGAAGAACCTGATCTGTGATTTTGTTATTTTATCTTTTTGTATCAGATTCCTTATAAAATCAATCTCACCTCCCCAGAATATACTTTCATTCACCCATACGCTTTTTGGAATC
>JBGOXH010000303.1:0-3301 GCA_041479075.1 Bacteroidia bacterium
ATTCCTGATCATCTTAAGAACCTGCCGAAGAAAGAATCATACTGGCGCGATTTCCCTGATATTGAGCATCATTACGGAACAACAAATGTTCTGGCTATCGATATGAATGGTGACATTGCAGGGTGTACCACAACGAGCGGACTAAGTTTTAAAATAAACGGACGGGTTGGAGATTCACCTATCATTGGGGCAGGGCTTTATGTTGATAATGAAGTTGGCGCTGCCGGAGCTACAGGCCGCGGCGAAGATGTCATCAAGTCCTGCGCATCATATTATATAGTGCTTAAAATGAAGGAAGGACGCTCTCCCCAGCAGGCATGTGAGGATGCTTTACATATGATTGTCGACAGATACAAAAAAGTAAACCCTGAATATTTTCCCAGCGAAAAATTCGTTGCCATTAACAAGTTTGGTGAGCTCGGTTGCGCCATAATGAAAGGAAACCGGAAGCCACAGATGTCAGTAAGAGTTGATAAGGGATTCAGCAGGTTTGATGGAACAATAGCATTCGAGGGAAAATAATTTCTTCCATAATAGCTTGTATAGCAGCGATATAGTTAGTAAGAAGAATTTTCGTGATTGAAATTTCTTATCACTTTTTTTTCTTTATTGAATTAAAGAGAGTATAAGAAATTGAGACTCCTATTTCGAACTGATTTAGTTTAACTGAACTATCGACATAAAAATAGTCGTTAACCAGCGTACTGTTTTCAAGCCCTTTCTTCGGATTTGTAAAACTATTCAGTCCTCCATAGTACCTCACATCCAGAAATATTCTCAGGTTTTTAATCTTGTAACCGATCCCCGCTCCTGCTATCCATTCAAAGGTATTTCTGTTTCTCATTTTCAGCATATCCATTTCATCAACCTCGGACTCAAAATCAATATTTTTTCCGGTTACGACATCATCCTTAGTATATGAAATAGTTGCGTTGCCAGAAGCTTTTGTCATATATTGCCAGCCTATACCAGCAGTAATATAAGGTAGAACGTTATTCCCTAATGGAAAATACCTTTTTACATAAATAGGAATCTCCATATAGTTGTCTGTTTCCCAGAAATTCAGATTAAAAGAGGGTGCTTTATTAATATACCGTTGAAATCTTGTCCACCAGAAAGTTAAATCGCCATTCAATGAAATGTTCCATTTAAATTCAATTTCCGCCGTGCCGTAGTACATAAAACCAAAGCCCGAAAGGATTCCATACTTGTATTTTTTATAAGGTTCGCTGTAATCAAGACCATCCAGAACTGTAAAGACCTTTGTCGTTTTATAGTTTACCCAGTCTGCTGTGTTGCGGGCTCCTATTGTAATAAGCGGATGCACATTATATTTTTTTACCAGCCGGTTAAAATCTTCCGGGTTTTCAGCTTCCCTGAGTTCGTAATGAGGGTGTCTTATCAGCATGAGCTTTACTGTCGCCTCGGCTTTATCCAGTTCACCTGTTTCCAGGTAAGATTTTGCAAGGAGCTCAAGAACATTTTCCATCTCCTTTTTGGAATAGTCAGTGCATGTCAGTAGTTGTTCAAGTATATTAATGCAGTCAATAAAAAGGCCGTCATTGTATGCTGCCTCAGCCTTTATCTTTTTTAAAAAACAATCAATATCATCAAAACCCGTCTTTTGAGCATTTAAAATCAGAGTGCATGCAAGCAGTGACAATATTATTACAACGCGTTTCATTTTCTATACCAGTTTACTAAGGTGTTCTCTTACATGTCTTTTCATAGGGTATCTCTATTCCCACATTGTCAGTCCATTCTGAAACTGACATATCTCTTTTCAGGAGCCCGCATATGAGTGAAACAAGCCTCTCAGATGAGGTTTCCCATATCCTGATGCTTCTATCTGACATGCCAGCAACAAGCTTTTTATCAGTTGTGAAAAAAAGTGACCGGGCTCTTGCTTTCAGGTTGCCAAAATTTATTGCTCCCATGACACTATTAGACATCTCGAAGAATTCGTGATAATTATAGAGTCTGATCAATTTATCCCACGATGCTGTTGCCATAAGGGTAAAATCATTGCTAAAAACTATCTGATCTATCCCACTCGAGTGCACTGCAAACCGTGAAAACTTGTAAGGTACATGGGTTAAGTCAATTAACAGTAATGTTCCGTTTGTACATCCTGCCATTAAAGTTTTCTTTGATCCATTCCATGCAATGCAAAGCGGTTTTTCTGTCACTGAGGAATACAATAATTCGCTGGTTGAATTATGTATTACCCAGAGAATTATTGACCCGTCATCATGAGCTGAAATAACAGTATCAGCATTACAGAAAACGAGATCTCTGATAGCTGAAGGAGCTTTAAAAGTTTTAAGATCGGCAACGGGTTTTGTACCGGTATTCCAGATTTTAATAAGAGAATCCCTGCCTCCTGTTACAAGATAATTTCCATCATTGCTCCAGCCGGCTGCTTTTACAGTGCTTGTATGCCCCTGAAGTTCTGAATTTTCAAACTTATAAGGCTCATAGGTTGTTCTTTTTAATATCAGCTTGTTACTTTTGTAATTAATGATCACTTTATTACCGCCCGGACTCAGGCTGATAAGGTCAATAAAGCCCCGGAAAGTACTATCGAAATGTGTTCCGAATCCCCTAAACTCTCCTCCAAAAAAGGAATAGGAAGTATATAGATTATACTTTATATCCAGCATCAAAGAAGAAATTGTACCATCCATATCAACTGCCACAAGTTCATTTTCATTTTCAGCAAGGCTCCGGCTCTCAGAGAAAAGTCCTGTGAATATAGAATGTTTTGAGCTGTCAAGTGTTGAAAAAGCTTTATTGAGTGCTTCATAAATAACCGGATCATCAATTATGCCGCCGTTGAATATATTGAAGTTAAATGCCTGAACTGCAAGCAATCCTGTCAGTTCAGGATTTCTTTCCATATTCATCGACTTTAAAGCCAGATTCTGAGCAATGGACAGCATATTGAGCCGTTTCGTTTCTTTTTCGGCGTTTTCTGCTATTATCCTTTGCTGAATGGATACCTGTTTTTCCCTTTCTGCATTCTGCGCCTGTTCATTGGCAATTACCGTCATTTGTTCAGCCCTGTTTTTTTCTTTCAAGGCAATTTCCTTTGCAACCAATGCCTCTCTTCTGGCCTGCTCCGACTGGTCTTTTGCAGCGATTGCCAGCTTCTCATTATCTTCTGCCTGTTTTTTCATCACAAGAGCTTCCTGTCTGGCTGTCTCAGCCTCCTCTTTTGCTTTTACAGCTTCATTTTTTTGATTTTCTGCAATTTTCTGCTGATCAAATGCATTAGTCTTTTCGGTAAATGCCCATATTG
>JBGOXH010000027.1:0-16159 GCA_041479075.1 Bacteroidia bacterium
GAAATTGTATCAGCAAAATATTCCAGAAGGGTATTCTCTCCAAGGAAGAAATAATATTTGCTGTTTGCAGGTTCTTTCTGTATCAATTGCTGCAGCATTGCTCCGGCTTTATCATACTGCTCGCTTTTTGTAAGAAGGAGGGCAGTCGTCAGGTCCTGAGCCTTTATATTAACAACCAAACCCGAAGCTGCAGCTGCTACCAAGAAAACCTTTTTTAAGAATAAACGTTTCATAGCTAAAATTTTATTTTGAAATCAATTGTACTTTTTTCTGTTTATAATAATTTTTTATCTTGTTTCTTTTGTCTTTTTCTTTCTTTGTCCTCCGTAGCTTTAGCGAAGGAGGATTGTCTTTTGTCTTAATGCTTTATCTGTACCAGCCTTATAGGCATCTTAGCAGGAACTAACCCTGATTTAAGTACTATCGTTTGTCCCTGTACGCCGGTAGCCCATTGAATAAAGCCTGAACCTAAACCCTTAAATGACTCTCTTGAAATAAGATATACCTCCCTTACAAAAGGATATGATTTCTGATAAATGAATCCCTGATCCGGATAATAATATGAATTATCGTCGACCAGTTGTTGAGATACTGCAATTCTATTGATTTTATTCATCAGGCTTCTGCATTCCGGATCATCCTTGTCACTTATCCAGTTTGCACTTACAATACCCAGTGCATCCGGATTCCTTGAAACAAAATCTATTACCTCCTTATTATTATCGACTGCAAAGAAATTTCCGGGCAGATCGCCTTTTATTTCGAACAGCTCCTTGAAATATCTGATATTACCCGACCTGGTATTATCAAGTACAACCCTGAGGTCTCCGAGTTTTGACTTAGGATCTAAATCTTTCCAGCTGGTAGCTGTTCCAAGGAAAATATCTTTTATTGATTTAAACTTAATCAGAGTGTCCTTATTTTCCTTATTCGTAACTAAAGCTAAGGCATCATAAGCAAAGGTAATTGTACGGGCAACAATCGAAGTATCTCTCAGGTATTGGATCTGATCATCTGTGAGCTTTTTACTCGTGACAATAACCTTAACAGAATCGTTCATGAAATCATTTATGACTTCGTATTCGGGTTTGTACTGAGGTTTTATTTTTGCATTTGTATAGAGACTAACAAATGTATAGACCTCAGTATCAATAAGCGGCTGAAAAGATTCATCAGCCGTAATTTTTATATTACCGCTTGTAGGTGTCTCATCAGGAACCCAATAACCACTATTGCACGAGGTAAAAGAAAGCACAATCCCCAATGTGAGAATACGTATTCCGGAAAAAAGACTATGCCTTTTAATCTTGATCACTTTAATCCTGCTGAGGGATAAAATATTTCGGCACGCAATATTACTAAAATTTTGAATAACTGAAACTATACTCATATCCTTTAAAATTTCGTTAAAGTCTTTTACTAAAATCCTTACTGCAAAGTGCATGCCAAGACAGGCGCCGGGATTATGTAAAATGCAAGCACCCAAAACCCCTTATTCCTGCTCCTGGTCTTTAGTAAAAAATGCTTCAACAATTTGATTATAGGTGACGTAAATCCTGTATATGCCATAAAACAGGAATGTCGATCCCATTATTACACGTATTGCTTTGTCAATGTTGAAATATTTCTCCGTAAAAAACAACAAAAAAATCCCGATGCCCAAATAAAAAAACACCATGAAAATTCCAAACAAGGCATGAAACTGTTTCAGGATTCTATTCATACTGATAAGATATGGCACAAATAAAATAAAAATAGAATTAATTTCAAAGATAGTGGAAATAGTTATTGATGAATGAATTAAATTAAATGGTGAACACTCATTTTAACAGCAAAGAACAATCTCCATAACTCAGAAACCTGAAATTGTTATCGAATGCAAAATTGTAAATCACTTTCCAGTCATTTCCGACCCAGGCTGAAATTAAAAGCAATAAAGTGCTTTTTGGCTGATGAAAATTTGTTATCATCCCATCGATTACCCTGAATTTATACCCTGGAATTATCATAATTTTTGTTGCGCCATTCAAACTTGCCGTTTTTCGTTTTTTCATAAACTCCAACAATGCTTTGAAAGATTCCTCCAAAGAAACTTCAGATACTCTCGTGTAAGGCTCCCATTGTTCTATTAAAAGCTCAGACTCGTCAAATGAAGGGTTTCTGATTACCTTAACTCCCAGCCAATAAAGACTTTCCAATGTTCTGACGCTTGTTGTTCCAACAGCAATAATCTTACCCTGGAAGAAAATAAGTGTCTTGAGTACACTTTTTGAAATAATAAAATGTTCGCAGTGCATAGCATGCTGAGAAATGTCGTTCGCCTTAACAGGTTGAAACGTACCTGCACCAATATGAAGAGTAAGCTCAGCAGACTTTATACCTTTATTTCTAATATTATTCAGAACTTTTTCAGTAAAATGCAAACCAGCCGTAGGAGCAGCAACAGATCCTTTGATTCTTGAATATACAGTCTGGTACCAGACATTATCTTCATTTTCATCCTCACGTTTTACATAGGGTGGGAGAGGAATATGTCCTGCAGCATCAGTTACCTCACCAAAAGATATATCCTTAGCAGACCATCTGAAACGTATCCTCCATGCTTCACCCTCAGGTTTGATTTTCTCGGCATATAGCTTAAATTGTTTGCCTTTGAAATCAAATACTGAGGTCAATGTTCCGTTCTTCCACTTTTTCAGATTTCCGACAATGCATTTCCATTCAACAGGGCTCAACGAACTGAAAGATTGTTCGTACTCAAATGGTACCAAAGGTTCAAGACATAAAATTTCAATAGTGGCTCCGGTCTCTTTCTTGAACAAAAGACGAGCTCTTATAACCCTGGTGTTATTAAATACAAGTAAGGTATCTTCCGGTAAATATCTATGAATGTTTCTGAACTTATCTTTCGAGATCTTTCCACCCCGATAGACCAGAAGTTTTGAGCTATCCCTCTCTTTTACAGGATATTGAGCTATTCTTTCCTCGGGAAGATTATAATTATAATCCTCAATATTTATTTTTGGAAATCCTTTCATCATTCTATATCTGAAACTCAAGGAACGAACACTGTTTCCCTTGTACCTTGAACCTTGTACCTTCTAATCCCTGCAAAATTATCAAATTTAACCACTGTACATTATGTGCTGAAGAATTACTACCTTTGCAGCGCAGCAGGCCGTTCCATCGTCCCGCTTTTCCGCATGGAAAAGCGGGAAGGAAAGTCCGGGCAACAGAGAGCACCATGCTTCCTAACGGGAAGATATCCGCAAGGATATAGTAGTGTAACAGAAAATAACCGTCCCGCTTTTTGTTTAAAAAGCGGGACAAGGGTGAAAAGGCGAGGTAAGAGCTCACCGGTTCCGGTAGTGACACCGGAAGCCGTACACCTGATGGGTTGAAAGACCATGTATACCGGCTTTAAGGGCTGCTCGTCCGATGCCGGGGGGTGGGTCGTAAGATCCTGCCAGCAATGACAGGACAAGATAAATGATGGAAAACGGTTTTAAATTCTCTCGCAGAAAACTAAACCGCACAGAATCCGGCTTACAGGCCGGCTGCAAATAACAAAGGGACGCAAAGTTTTGCGTCCCTGTTGTTTTATTCAATTCTCAATATATCTTGAGATTAGCCCCCCTTTAGGGGGGTTCGGGGGTCACTTAAGCTTAAATATACTGTCCTCCATTGGAATATTCACTTCAACCTTTGTACAGGTCATTACAAATTCCATTCCCTGGGCAGAGGTTGTCATTTTCATTGGTAGGAATACACCATCAGTATCTTTAAAATCTGAGAAAAACATATCAACAGTTGCCGACTGTCCCTGTTGTTCAACTTCCATTGTCATTTTTGTAAGAAGGTACGAGCTTTTATCAATAAACATGTACATACTTTTAACACCCTCAGCTACACCTTTTATTTTAAATGATGGATTCCCGTTTACACTCTCTTCTCCAACTAAAGAAAGCTGACCATTTTTCATGTCAATAAGAACAGTATTCTGGAAAGCATTATCTCTTTGTGTTTGTCCTAGTTGTTCGGGCGTCATTTCAACAGGATCAGTTGAACCCATCATTGGATTTACCATATATCCTTTTTCGCCGTCGAAAGCCTGAATCGATTGCTGTCCCATAACATTGGAAACAACTTTTATCTTATTGGGATTTTTCATCCATCTTTCAAATGTAAATTCCTGACCCATCATTGACATGCTGCCTGTAATCTTGATGGTCTGGATGGATGAAATTTTATCCAGTTTATTGGCTTCGGAATACTTTTTAACGATCTCTTCAAGCGATTGAGCATTGAGAACTGCAACTGCAAGAAGACATGTGAATACTAAAAATAATTTTTTCATAAAACTTGAATTAAATGTTAATAATTAAAATGAATTTATCGTTTTTCTGATTGCAACGAGCTTATTTAAAAGTTTGTCCATCTCATTCAATTTGAGCATATTGGCACCATCGGATTTTGCATTTGCCGGATCAGGATGAGTTTCAATAAAAATGCCATCAGCTCCTACACTTATTGCTGCTTTACCGATTGTTTCAATCATTTCAGGAATACCACCAGATACTCCTGCGTCCTGATTTGGCTGCTGCAGCGAATGTGTAATATCCATAATAACTGGTACTCCGATTTTCTGCATCAGGGGTATATTCCTGAAATCAACAACAATATCCTGATAACCAAACATATTACCCCGATCAGTGACCATAATATTATTATTACCGGAGTCTCTCACTTTCCCGACTGCAAACTTCATCGAGGGTCCGGACAGAAACTGTCCTTTTTTAATGTTAATCCATTTGCCGGTTTTAGCAGCTGCAATAAGGAGATCTGTCTGTCTGCATAAAAAAGCCGGAATTTGGAGGATATCAACATACTGAGCCGCCACGGTTGCTTCTTCAGGGGTATGAATATCAGTGATTACAGGAACAGAATATCTCATTTTTACTTCGGCAAGGATTTTAAGCGCTTTTAAATCTCCGATCCCTGCAAAGGAATCAATCTTTGACCTGTTTGCTTTTCTGTAGGATGCTTTGAAAATGTACGGAAGTTTATATTTTTCTGACAGTTTTACCAAATGCTCAGCGATCTCAAATACAACACCTTCTCCCTCGACAACACAAGGTCCTGCAATTAGTAAAAAATTATCTGTTTCCCCGAATTTGATACCTGGGATATTTATTCCGCTCTTGTTCATTCCAAATGCAAAGGTAACAAAATATTCTGCTCAATTTCAAAAACCATACCAAGATAAAAAACTTCTCTGTGGCTCTCTGTGCTTCTCCGTGGTCCCGAGTAGTCGGGACTGTGTAACTTTTTTAAAAAAAAGAACTTACACTGAGAGACACAGAGAAAATCACTTATCATAATCATATATGTCCTTCCACAAGGCCTTCAATCTTTTCCTGATCTCTTCCTCCTTTGGATTGTTCCCAGGTTCATAAAACTGGGTTCCTTTTATCTCTTCCGGAAGATAATTATCCTTTACAAAATTACCCTCAAAGCTATGGGCATATTTATAATCCTTATGATAACCAAGATCTTTCATAAGCTTTGTAGGAGCATTTCTAAGATGTAACGGCACTGGAAGATCTCCTTTCTCTTTTACTGCTTCAATAGCCCCTTCAACTGCCATGTAGGATGCATTGCTTTTTGGTGAAGTCGCCAGATACACTGCTGCTTCCGAGAGAATAATTCTTGACTCTGGCCAGCCGATAACATTCACTGCTTCAAAACAAGTCTGGGCGAGCAAAAGGGCATTCGGATTAGCCATGCCTATATCTTCAGCTGCAAGAATTACCATACGCCTTGCAATGAATTTTGGATCCTCACCTCCTTCGACCATCCTTGCAAGCCAGTAAACGGCAGCATTGGGATCGCTTCCCCTCATTGATTTTATAAATGCCGAAATGATGTCGTAATGCTGCTCTCCATTTTTATCATACAGTGCCAGATTCTTCTGAACATGTGTCAGCACCTTCTCATTCGTTATAACAATTTTCCCTGAACTCTCCTTATCAGCTTCGCAAGAAACAACCAGCTCAAGGGCATTATATAACTTCCTGGCATCTCCTCCTGAAACCCTCATAATTGCTTCATTTTCCTGAATTTCAATATCATAAGCAGCAAGGTAAGTATCCTTTTTTAAAGCTCTGTTAAGCAATTCAGTAAGATTATTTTCATCGAGCGGATTCATTACATAAACCTGGCATCGGGAAAGGAGAGGAGATATCACTTCGAAAGATGGATTTTCAGTTGTTGCACCAATGAGTGTAATTGTTCCCTGCTCAACGGCACTTAAAAGAGAATCCTGCTGCGACTTGTTGAAACGATGAATTTCATCAATAAACAATATTGGATTCGGTTGATTGAAAAACTGCTGTTTTTTTGCTTTGTCGATTGTATCTCTTACATCTTTAACACCCGAATGGACTGCACTGAGATGAAAGAAAGGTCTTTTAAGTGTATTGGAAATGATCCATGCAAGTGTGGTTTTTCCGACTCCGGGTGGCCCCCATAATATGAACGATGGGATATTCCCTGATTCAATTGCCTTTCTTAAAACCCCATTCGTGCCCACAAGATGCTCTTGTCCGCAAAACTCATCAAGGTTTTTCGGTCTTAATCTGTCAGCAAGAGGTTGATTAGTCAGCATAAAAAAAAGTTTAGATAAAATTAATAAAATTTAATGTTTACGGATGACTGTAAATTAACCAGCTGTTATTTCCTTTTAGTATTTCGAAGGCCGATGCACCTATTTTTATAATTTTGAAGTCATACTAAAAGCTAAGCA
The DNA here is from genome assembly GCA_041479075.1 of Bacteroidia bacterium. GTDB lineage: Bacteria > Bacteroidota > Bacteroidia > Bacteroidales > VadinHA17 > LD21. The sequence goes on from JBGOXH010000027.1 coordinate 6,806, forward strand.
TTTATGATAAGATATTCAATTCTCACAATAGCTGTTGTTGCTGTTACTGGTTGTGCTCAAAGATCTGAAATCTCTGATTATAAGACTCTTGAAGGCCGGAATATAACTGCTGTGCATGGGATGGTAGTCTCGGCTCATCCTCAAAGTTCAAGGGTTGGTGTATCAGTTTTACAAAAGGGAGGAAATGCTGTTGATGCAGCTGTGGCCACGGAATTTGCCCTTGCAGTCTGTTACCCTGAAGCCGGAAATCTTGGAGGAGGAGGTTTTATGGTGATCAGAACCAACAATGGAAACACAGATGTTATTGACTATCGCGAAAGAGCACCCCTCAAAGCTACAAGGGATATGTACCTTGGAACTGATGGGAATGTGGTTGAAGGATTAAGTACTGATACTCACCTTTCTGCAGGAGTGCCGGGCATAGTGGATGGCATGATAAAGGTCCATGCAAAGTATGGTAAATTAAATTTCAAAGAAGTAATCCAGCCTGCAATCGATCTTGCAAGAAAAGGATTCCCGGTCACAAAAGGCCAGGCTCAGTCACTTAATGATAATAAAGAATATTTCATCAATAAAAATATTAACAAGCCGGCTTTTGTAAAGGATTCTCCCTGGAAGGAAGGAGATATCCTCCGGCAGCCTGATCTTGCTGAGACATTAGAGAGAATAAGGGATAACGGAAGAGATGGATTTTATTCCGGTAAAACTGCAGAACTTATCCTGAAGGAAATGATAAGAGGCAAAGGGTTGATTTCAGAACAGGACTTAAATGAATATAAGTCGGTTTTCAGAAAACCTCTGACAGCTGATTATAAGGGTTTCAGAATTATCTCAGTTCCCCCGCCTTCAAGCGGTGGAATACTGATAGCCCAGATACTTGGAATGATCGACCAATATCCAATAAAAGAATGGGGTTTTCATTCTGTTAAAAGTGTCCATTTAATTGCAGAAGCAGAAAGAAGGGCTTTTGCCGACAGGGCAAAATATGCCGGTGATCCGGATTTTGTAAAAGTCCCGGTTGCCGGATTAGTAAATAAGAATTATTTAAAGAGCAGATTTGCTGATTTTAATGAGAACAAGGCATCAGTGTCGTCTGAAGTAGGTGCAGGGTCTCCGGTAGGATATGAAAGCGAGGAAACCACCCACTATTCTGTTGTCGATCAGTTCGGAAATGCTGTAGCTGCAACCACTACTCTTAATAATATTTTTGGGAGCAGCATTGTGGTTGATGGTGCAGGATTCCTGTTAAATGACCAGATGGACGATTTTTCGGTAAAACCTGGTGTCCCGAATATGTATGGTCTTGTTGGAGGTGAAGCGAATGCAATTGCACCCGGAAAAAGAATGCTAAGCTCAATGACTCCTTCAATTGTTGAAAAAGAAGGAAAACTTTTACTGATTGCCGGTTCCCCGGGTGGTTCAACCATACCAACGACTGTTTTTCAGGTAATTATAAATTTTGTTGATTACAATATGAATATCAAAGAAGCCGTTGATACAGGGAGGTTTTACCATCAGTGGCTGCCCAACAGGATCAGTTTTGAGAAGAATTGCCTGGATAGCCTTACAGTTAAGGAATTGACGCTGATGGGACACGAAATGAGATCAAGAACTTCGATCGGAAGCGTTAATGCAATTCAGATCAAACCAAATGGTGAAATGGCGGGAGGTGCAGATAAAAGAGGTGACAATGTTGCTTGCGGATACTAACTATTTTTAATGTTAGATATTTTTTACTATATTGCTTCGATTTTATTTTCATAAAAACAAATAAATTTTTACTTTTAACAATTGATTTTGAGATTTTAAATAAACTTTTTGATAGTTGAATCCTTTCAGATATTAATTCAGTTATGAAAAAACCTCTGCTAATCGTAATAATTATTCTGGCAGTAATCATTGCCCTGCCGTTAATAAGCTTCTTAAGCTGGACTTTTCAGACAAAGAAACCTATGGGTATCATAATTGTCGATAAGACAGTTCCTAACTTTGATCGTGTAAAGCACAAGTCTTTTAACTGGATTATAACAAATGACAGATTTGTTAAAAAAGAGAAAAAAACCAGCTATTCGGTTGTCAAGGACTATTGGGGTTTTGTTCCTAAACATCCGGCAAGAGATAAGAAATTTGAAAAGAAAATACTTCACATGCAGGATGCTATAACTTTTGCTCAAACCAATGATGCAGTTTATTATACTGATACCTATGGTGTCTTTTTTAATGACTGGTATCAGGGAATAAACAAAAGCCGCAGATCAAGGAAACTTTTTGGAGCAGGTGATGGCGTAGACAACAATCTTCTTAGAAATTTTAAAGACAAGAACAGACTCATTGTTGCTGAGTATAATACATTTGATTATCCTACCGATGATCTGAATGCTGCTTATATTCAGGATAAGCTTGGAATTAAATTTCCGGGGAAGTGGACAGGAAAATATTTTAGTTCACTCGATACAAACACTGTAGATTTCCCAATATGGATGACAGCAATGTACCGGAAGCAGTACAAAAAACCATGGACTTTTACTAAACCGGGTATTGTAATTCTCCGAGACAGAGCAATCATTGTCCTCGAAGAAGGCACCAATCTTAAGGATCCGGTGCTCCATATTATCTCTGACTCATCTTATTGTGCAAAATGGAACCTTCCGAAATCAGTTGCTTTCGATCAATGGTTTGATATTATTGATCCCCAGCGCAACAATGTCATTTCTAAATTCAGAATAGAAACAACAAATTTTGGCGATTCCTTGTTGGACAATTATGGCCTTGATAATGAATTTCCTGCTGTTGTTCAGGATTCTACTCAGAGAACTTATTATTTCTCGGGCGATTTCTGCTATTTGGATATTCCATCCTGGACTTCAAGGTTCAAAGGTGTTGATAAATTGCATTTCTTACTTTATTCTAAAAAACCAGATGATACCAGGAGATTTTTCTGGCTATATTACAAACCGCTTATCGAGGGGATTTTTACCGACTATTATAACTCACTTTCAGCCAAATAGATAGATCTACAAAATGAAATAAAAAGAAGTACAGGCAAGAGATAAACCTGTACTTTTTTTATGTCCTTATGTTTCATACCATTAATATCTAAAGATGACAATATCGATAATTCAGCAAAATATCGTTTGGGAAGATAAAACAAGGAATTTCGAAAGACTTGAAGAATTAGTATCTAATTTGAGTAATGCCGATATCATAATCCTTCCTGAGATGTTCAATACAGGCTTCTCAATGGATCCTGAACGATTAGGTGAATCTCCCTTTTCTGAAACATTCGACTGGATGCTTCATGCCTCTGAAGATGGAAATTTCGGGATATGTGGAAGTTATATCGTGAAGGAAAATGGTAATTTCTATAACAGATGGCTCTTCGTTACACCTGAGAAAAAATCATGGCAATACGATAAACGCCACCTTTTCACGATTACAAATGAGGAGAGATCCTTCACGCATGGAACGAAACGACTTACATTTAAATTCAGAGGTGTAAAGATATCACCGAATATTTGCTACGATCTCAGGTTCCCGGTCTGGAGCAGAAACAGAAATGATTATGACCTTCTTATCAATTCAGCCAACTGGCCTGAACCACGACGAGATGTCTGGCTTACTCTGCTCAGAGCAAGGGCAATTGAAAATCTGTGTTATGTTGCAGGAGCAAACAGAGTTGGAACCGACGGCAACGGCGTTAAATACTGTGGCGATTCAATGATTATTAGCCCGAAGGGAGAAATTCTGGCTTCTGCTCAAAAGAATAAGGAATGTTCAATTTCGGCCGATATCTCAATGACCGAATTAACAGAATTCCGCAAAAAATTTCCAGTCCAAAAAGACGCTGATAAGTTCACTTTTCTTTGATTCCCGACACTTTGGTCGGGATCTTCGCTACACTCGACTTTCTTATTTTATCTTTTGTCTTTTATCTTTTCTTCACTACCCTGTAAAGTACTTCAACCGGATGTAGTGCTATCCTTCCAGTGCCATCTTTAATATGATGCCTGCAGCTTGTACCCGGAGCCGCAATAATCACGTTTTCACCGGCTTTTCTGATCTCAGGAAACAGAACCAGCTCACCAATCTTGTTGGATAGTACATAATGCTCCTTTTCATATCCGAATGATCCTGCCATCCCACAACATCCTGATGGTATCTCAACAACCTTGTAATTCATTGGTATCGAGAGCATTTCAATAGTACTGGCTGATGAAGAGATGGCTTTTTGCTGACAATGTGCATGAAGTAATATAGCTGCTTTTGTATCTGCGAATGCTTCTCTGCTCAATCTTCCGGAAGTGACTTCGTTACAAATAAACTCATCTATCATGAAACTGTTTCCGGCTAATTTCTTCGCGCTTTCTCTCAAATCATCTCCTGCAAGATCAGGGTATTCATCCCTGAAACCCAGAATCGCTGACGGCTCAATTCCGACAAGAGGAAGCTCCCTGCTTACAACTTTAGATAGTACTTCTATATTCTTCCTGATTATTTTCTTTGCTTTTCTTATTAAACCTTTGGAAAGATATGTCCTTGCACTTTCACCATGATCTGCCATCACAACTTTATAACCTAAAGAAGTTAACAGCCTTATGGCGGTAATACCAATCTCAGTATCATTATAATTAGTAAACTCATCAACAAACAGACAGACAGATCCTTTAGGTTCTTTTGGATTTAATGATTCAAGGTTTTTTCGTATCCAACTCCTTAAAGTGACCCTATATAATAATGGAATAGATCGTTTTTGGGCAAAACCGGCAGCTTTTTTAATCAGAGTGCCGGTTATTTTGTTTTTAAGGAAGAAATTGAACAGGAGAGGCATCAGGGAGCCTATTTTATTAATTGTTGAAATATAGGCAATTAACCTTGTTCTGACAGGGATTCCATGTTTGTCGTACCAGTGTTGCAGAAATTCAGCCTTTAGTTTTGCAATGTCAACTCCAGACGGACATTCCGATTTACAACCTTTACATGATATGCACAAATCGAGCACTTCATAGATCTCCTTATGATCCCACGAATTGCTTTCATCTGCACTGAGAAATTCTCTTAAAATATTTGCTCTTGCCCTGGTGCAGTCTTTTTCTTCACCCGTTGCCATAAACGTCGGGCACATTGTTCCTCCGATAATCCAGGTTTTGCGGCAATCGCCTGATCCATTGCATTGTTCAGCTGCCCTTACTATACCGTCCGTTGAAGAAAAATCAAATATTGTCTGTATATCCGGAGTCTTTTTACCAGGTATGTACCTCAGAAAACTGTTCATCTGAGGAGTATCGGTTATTTTGCCAGGATTAAGAATATTTTCCGGATCCCAGATTCTCTTCACCTCTTTGAGAAGTTCATAATTGTGTTCACCAATTATTATCGAGATAAATTCTCCTCTCAACCTGCCATCACCATGCTCACCGCTCATTGAGCCCCGGTACTTCTTAACAAGCCTGGCTGTCTCATATCCAATGGTCCTGAACAATTCAACATCAGCAGGATCCTTCAGGTTAAGCACCGGTCTTATGTGAAGCTCACCGGTTCCGATATGAGCGTGATAGACAACCTCTTTGCCATATTTAGAAAGCATTTTTTCAAAATCTGCAATATAATCCGGCATCTGCTCCACATTTATTGCAGTATCTTCAATAAGAGATACGGGCTTCATATCTCCCTTCATGTTTGTCAGTACTCCAAGACCGGCTTTTCGAAGGTCCCAGATTTTAGTTATATCTTTTCCCTTTACAACAGGGAATGAGTATCCATAACCAGCTGATTTTAATTCACTTATCATTCCAGAAATGGCAGAATCGACTTCATCAGCCTTCTCTTCAGCAAATTCAACAATTACAATTGCTCCGGGTTTCCCGTCGAGAAAAAATCTGTTTCTTCTTTGGCTGATATTGTTTTCAGTCAGTTCAAGAATCCTGTCATCCATCATCTCAACTGCTGAAGGCTTATATTTCAATGCAATAAGATTGGCTAAAAACGCATCGTTTCGTTTTTTAAGATGAATGCAAACCAGTGCCTTGTTTGCCGGAGGCAATTTGACAAGGTTTAATTTTATTTCTGTTGTTATTGCAAGAGTTCCTTCCGAACCTGCCAGAAGCTTGCAGAAATTGAATTGTCCTTTAGAGGTCTCATCAAATACCTCATTATTTAACAGGAGATCTAAAGCATATCCTGTATTTCTCCTTGCAATCCGTTGGTCAGGAAAATCTTTCCTGATACCGGACTTGTTGACAGGATCGCCAATAATCTCTTTAATTTTTCTGTAAATATCTCCTTCAAGTCCGGGCAGAAGACACTTTTTATTAAAGGTTGATTTGTCAACAGGTCCGAAAATTGCCTCGCTGCCATCGCTGAGAATCGTTTTCAGCTCTATCAGGTGGTCCCGGGTCGATCCATATATTATTGAATGTGAACCGCATGAATTATTCCCAACCATACCTCCAAGATTGCATCGGTTCGATGTCGATGTTTCAGGCCCGAAAAAGAGTCCATGTTCTTTCAGCTGCAGGTTTAATTCATCAAGTACTACTCCGGGTTCGACTCTAACCCACATCTCTTTTTCATTTATCTCGATTATGTTTTTCATATATCTCGAGATATCGACAATTAAACCGCTTGTAACTACCTGTCCGGCCAGCGATGTACCTGCAGCTCTTATTGTTATTGAGGTTTTTTCTTTTGAAGCGAATGCAATTATTTTCTTCAGGTCGGAGACTCCTTTTGGCCAGATAACGGCTAAGGGAAACTCTTTATATACTGAAGCATCGGTTGCATAAATAGTCTTTGTTATAGTATCATAACTCAAATCACCATCAAGACTTTTACCCAGGTAATCAAGGTGTGAAAAAATAGTATTGTTTTCGTTAGTCTGCATGAAGCTGCTAATTTAGAAAAAAACCTGCTTTTCTCGCTTCTGATAATTTTTCAATTATTATTATAACCCCCTTCCCGACCTTCCCCCAAACCAAAGAGGAAAATCCCTCGCGGCAGACTGGCCCCTTCGCTAAAATAGCCCACTGGGCTATTTCATAACGCTCGGGCCTCCCCTTGGGGGAAACGGGAAAGGGGGTTAGCGTGAATACTAGAAAAAAAATAGGTTTTTGCCAAATCATTGATGCCATTAAAATTTCATTTTTTTGACAATAATCATGCTATGCAGATATTGTATAATCGAACTTTTTTTTCGTACATTTAGAAAAAAATTTCGAACATTTTAAAATATTGATATACAATGGAATTATTAGATAGTATCAAATTAAATGCCAGGAAACATAATAAAAGGATTGTACTTCCTGAAGGTTATGAGGAACGTACGATTAAAGCTGCGGATATTGCAATAGCGGAAGAGCTGGCACAGATTATTCTAATCGGCGATCCCGCTGAAATAAAAGCACATGCTGAAAAACTTGGATTGAAGAATTTAGTAAAAGCTGCTGTGGTTAACCCCAAATCTCACCCTAAAAAAGAGCAATATATCAATTTGATGGTTGAACTTCGTAAGAGCAAAGGGATGACTAAGGAGGAAGCATCCAGGCTAATAGAAGATCCTCTATATCTTGGTGTTTTGATGATTAAGAATGGGGATGCCGACGGGGAAGTTACAGGAGCCGACCATGCAACCGGAGATGTTTTACGGCCTGCTTTTCATTATATTAAAACTGCTCCCGAGATTTCAGTTGTCTCAGGTGCATTTATTATGATACTTCAGGATAAAAGCTTTGGAGATAATGGAATTCTGGTTTTTGCTGATAGTGCTGTGCACCCGGATCCCACTGATCAGGAATTGGCTGAAATTGCAGTCGCAACTGCACATACTGCAAAAGTTATTGCCGGCATGGAGCCGAGAGTAGCTATCCTCAGCTTTTCGACTAAAGGCAGCGCTAAGCACGAAATGGTCGATAAAGTAATTAATGCCACAAAAATTGCCCAGCAAATGGCTCCCCAGTTTATGATTGATGGAGAGCTTCAGGGCGATGCTGCCCTCGTTGAATCAATCGGCCAGAAAAAAGCCCCTGGAAGCAAAATAGCTGGTAAAGCAAATGTGCTTATCTTCCCGGACCTTAATTGCGGAAATATTGCTTATAAGCTTGTTCAGCGGCTGGCTCATGCCGAAGCTATCGGCCCCGTCCTTCAGGGAATGGCCGCACCGATAAACGACCTGTCACGTGGCTGCTCTGTAAGTGATATCGTCAGCATGATTGCAATTACTGCTAACCAGGCTGCCGGAATAATATAATAAACAAGATTAAGTAATCAACTCTTCAACAATGATAATTCTCGTCTTAAATTGTGGAAGCTCATCAATAAAGTACCAGTTATTCGATATGTCCGACGGATGCGAAATGCTTGCCAAAGGACTTCTGGAGCGTATTGGTTTGAATGAAAGTATTGTCACTCATAAACCTACCGGAAAAGAGCCTTATAAAGTAATTACTGATATCCCTGACCATACCACCGGAATAAACCTGGTAATGGAAGTCCTTTGCGATCCTGAACATGGTGTAATAAAGAATGTAAATGAGATAAAAGCAGTCGGTCACAGGGTGGTCAACGGAGGGGAGAACTTTAAAAATAGTGTCCTGATCGACAACGATGTCAAGAGAGATGTAGAAGCATGTATAGAACTTGCACCGCTTCATAATCCTGCAAACCTGAAGGGAATACTTTCAGTCGAAAAACTTATTCCCGGAGTTCCTCAAGTAGCTGTTTTCGATACATCCTTTCATCAGACCATGCCTGATTATGCATACATGTACGCAATACCTTATGAATACTATGAAAAGTACAGGATAAGAAAATATGGATATCACGGTACAAGCCATAAATTTGTTGCAAATAAGGCTGCAAAAATCCTCGGGAAAGATATAAAGGATCTTAAAATAATAACCTGCCATCTGGGGAATGGAGCATCAGTAACTGCTGTACTATATGGTCAGTCAATTGATACATCAATGGGCTTTACACCTGTCGATGGGCTGATAATGGGAACACGTACAGGTGAAGTCGATCCGGGAGTTCTGGTTTATATTGCTGATAAAGAGCATCTTAACGTAACAGGCGTCAACAATATGATCAATAAAAAGAGTGGTGTTTTTGGCATTTCTCAGATTTCTTCAGATATGCGCGACCTTGAAACAGCTGCGGAAGCAGGAAACAAAAAAGCAATACTTGCTCTGAAAATGTACGCTTATAAAGCAAAGAAATTCATTGGCTCATATATGGCTGCTCTGAATGGTTGCGATCTCCTGGTATTTACAGGCGGAATAGGGGAGAATGATTTCAATATGCGAAAAATGATCTGCTCAGATTTGGAAAGTCTCGGGATAATATTTGACGCCGAAAGTAATA
>JBGOXH010000288.1:0-3567 GCA_041479075.1 Bacteroidia bacterium
CCGGCACTTTTGCCGTTTATTTTCACTTCAGTATCGGTCATTGAACCTTCAAAAACGATATTCACTTCTTTTCCTTTCCATGAAGCAGGAACCTGGAAAGTATATTTGTACATGCCTTTTTCGCTGGCATATTTATATTTCGGACCGAATGAGTAGCCGTTACGGCCGTACTCATAATTTCCAAAACCCTGCTGTTCCCAGCAGGAGGGAACTTCAATTTTAGTCCAGCGGCCGCTGTTCCTGCCTCCCGTACAGAAAAATTCCCAGGTTTTTGTATTGTTAAAACCTTTTCCTGAAAGATAAATAATCTGTTTTTGAGTACCAGGGATTGCTGTCAAATTCGAGGTTAAGAATGATAAAATGCAGATAATAGCTGTCTTAAAATCCATATGTATTTATTTAAAAATTTTAACCACAAAGGCGCACAAAGGACAACTCAAAGTAACACAAAGGAAAAAATGTTTAACAATTCATGCTTTCTCAGGCATAGATTACAAATCGGCGCCAGGAATCAGTTTGTTATAACCGGCGAATGAGGGCTCAGCGGCAGGCTGAATGTCTCAAACGGATCGGGCTGTGCCGGATTGTAGTCCGGTAATCCTTTAATTAAGTATTTCTTCAATCCCAGATTGTTTTCTTTTATCCCTTTAATTATACATTTTACCAGTTGGTATGCCCCATAAGAGTTAAAATGCGTATTATCATTCAGTGCATCTTTCTGATCAGGGAAAGTATTAGCCGGATAAATCACAAATAAATTCTTTGACTGGTCAGGGCCAAGCGATTCGTACAATGTTTTTGTCATTGCATTAAGATCGATGAACGGGACTTTCAGTTCTTTTGCAACCTGTCTGGCAGCTTCAGGATAATCGCCCAGCGAATTTGTTATTTTACCATTTTCGTCGAAAGAACGGCGGTTTGCCGGAGATACAATTACCGGGTTACCTCCTTTTTGACGGAATTCATTCACAAAAAGCTTCATCCTTTCAGTATAGGATTTAAAAGCGCCATCATCTGGACCTTTTTCTTTCTGGTCGTTGTGGCCAAATTCAATGAACAGATAATCACCGGGTTTCATCATACTCATTACTTTCTTTAAGCGGTTTGATGACAGGAAGCTGCCGAGGGAAAGTCCCGACTCTGCCTGATTTGAAACAGCAACTCCCTGTTTCAGAAACCGTGGGAACATCTGTCCCCATGAAGCCCATGGATCATCATCCTGATCAACAACTGTAGAATTTCCGGCAAGGAAAACAGTTACAACTTTTTCGACTCTGGTTATTTCAAGAGCGCAGATGCAGGGATGTTTATCTGTGAACTCGAAAGTCAGCTTATCGTCCCAGTCGAGCTTGTTTTGCTCCCTGGGTTTTCTTTTGACCTCTTCATTAGTATTTAAGATCCCGGGGACACGGATATTTATTGTAGCTTCAAGTTTCTGGAACTTGCCCGGTTCAGTTTTGATCTTTTCAAAGATCAATCTTCGCGATTCAGCTCTTACTGTTGTAAGTGACGCCTCTTTCAGATCGCCGACGATAATTTTAATATTGTAGTTTCCTTCCGGAAGTTTCACAGAGAAAAAGAATGGTCTGTCGCTGGTGCAAAATCCGCTGGTGAGAGGTTTTTTCCCATCACGGTCGACAGCAAATGGAATGGTTCCGAAATCGAAGCCATACCTGGCTTCATCTGAATATTTCTGAGAAGCATCTACCTTGATATAGCCGGGTGCCTCTTTTGCCGGACCGAAAGAGAACTTGTAATTAGAATGTTGCTGGGCTATGCTAGGGAGGGCTGAAAAAATAAGGAAAAATGAGATTATTGATTTAAGGTTTTTCATATTTTAAGTAATATATTTTTCATATACACATCATTTTGTGTTCCCTCTAGCCATGATGGCCTCTCCCCAACCTCCCGCTTAGGCGGGAGAGGGGCTAAAATCTAATCCTCAAACAGAAGTTCCCCCTTCTTCCGCAAAGCGGAAAGGGGGTTAGGGGGAAGAGGTCATTGAAGTCAAAGGTGAATACATGTTTTATTATCTATTATTTCTCCAATCCGTTCCAAGCTTGTAAAACATTACAGCTGAGTCGTTTATGACAATCTGATAGTTTTTCCCAAGCTTCAGTATTTCGGTTCCGGCCATAATAACCGGACCATAACCATGAGCAGCAGCAACATTCACCGGACGGTTGTAATAGAAAGCCGGATCGAATGCCATACCGGTTCCAACGCATGTACCTTCAACTTCGCCTTTGCTGTTAACTTTGGTCTGAACTGCATTCCACCCAAGCAATGCAACCGGTCCATATGCCGGTGCATCGATCCATCCATTATTAATGGCATGAGCTATACAATATGTATAAATAGCCGTTGCCGAAGTCTCAAGGTATGAATCGTTTCTGTCTATGAGCTGATGCCAGAATCCGCTTCCGGATTGATAGGAAGCAAGACCTGCTATATGTGACTGCAACAGTTCAAGAATCTGGTTCCTTGATGGATGATCTGAAGGAAGCACATCAAGCAATTCAGACATTGTAAGCAGAGCCCATCCATTGCAACGTGCCCAGTAAAATTCGGGATGGGGATTCATATCCTGGATCCAGCCATGCATGAAGAGCTTTTTATCCTTATTGTACATCCGTTGAGAAAACTGTAAAACCTGTTTACAAGCATCATCAAAATACTTTTTCTCACCGGTCAGCTTCCCCATCTGTGCCAGTGCAGGGACGCTCATATAAAGATCGTCGAGCCATAAAGCATTGGGTAAAGGCCTGTTACGGGCGAGAGTACCGTCAGCTAACCTGAATTGTTTGTTTGATATATAATTAATGTAGTTATCAATAAATGGACGCAGATTCTGATTCTTATCAATATTATAAGTTTTAATCATTGCAGCGCACATCGAACCGGCGTCGTCGAGGGCACGCGGATCAAGTACTGAACGAACAGGATTCATACCTTGCTGGCCTCCTTGCTGTGTTTTGTAATATTGTGCAACAGTGGCAATAAGGTTCATCCTTTTTGTTGTGTACTCAGTGAATTTTGAATCACCGGTAACCTCACCTGTCAGCAGCATTGCACCATAAGCTACACCCCATTCATAGCTGATCAGTCTGAAAACACCGGGTGCAAAATTTGTTCCCGAAGTAAGTTTTGAAAGATCGCTGATCTCGGTATTTGTCTGACGGTCAATCACTTTGGCGGGTGTTGATTCATCAAGGAAAGTGAAGATACGATTCAATACTGCAGTTACATCTTCAGCCTTGACAGGTCCGTAAGGCACAGGATAATCGGGCTGGATTGCATGCAGAGCAGTGTTCGAATCAGTAATCTTTGGAGGAGTGTTTTGTGATGATCCTGAGTAATTGGCCATTAAGATCAGAATTGAAATTAAAAGGAGTACTCTATTCATTGGTAGTTAGTTTAAAATTTTCTTAATAAAACGGGATTAGTTTATATACTCATTGTATACTGCTGCTTACTTTAATAATAATGAAAAAATCACTTAGTATTGTAAATGGCTTTTCCTACTAGTTTAAAGATATCTTTATAATCATTATCATAAGGAGGAAA
>JBGOXH010000277.1:0-3774 GCA_041479075.1 Bacteroidia bacterium
AATCGACTTTTAAAAACATGGTGTTATCGCTGACACTGATATCATTGGGAGCTTCAGCATGTCTTGGTTTTGTTTACGAACTGACTAAGGAGCCTATTGCTCTTTCTGTTCTGAATAAAAAGCTTAATGCGATCAGGCAGGTTGTACCGGAATTTACAAATAATCCTAATGAGGAAATGTATCGTCTGCCAACCGGAGAGGGTGATAGTTTAGATATCTATCCTGCAAAAAAAGATGGTCAAATAGTTGGTTATGCAGTCAGTACATATTCAAAGACAGCTTTCAGCGGAAACATAAGTCTGATGGCAGGCTTTAAGCCGGATGGTACTATCCTGAATATTAAAGTACTTGAGCAGAAAGAGACTCCCGGTCTTGGAACAAAAATGACAGAGCATGGATTCAAAGATCAGTTCAATAATAAAAATCCTGCGCAGTTCCATCTGAAAGTAAAAAAAGATGGCGGCCAGGTTGATGCGATAACTGCAGCTACAATTAGTTCAAGAGCATTTTGCGATGCAGTTCAGCGTGCATATAATACATTGCAGAAAGGAGGTCAGAAATGAATCAGCTTCAAAATTTAACAAAAGGTTTTTTTAAAGAAAATCCCATTCTTGTATTGGTGCTTGGGACCTGCCCTACCCTGGCTACTTCCACTTCTGCATTAAACGGGATGGGTATGGGAATTGCCACTACATTTGTTCTGATAGGATCAAATGTTGTCATCTCGCTCCTGGCAAATGTAATTCCCGATAAAGTAAGAATACCCGCTTTTATTGTCGTTATCGCATCTTTTGTAACAGTGGTTGATCTGGTTATGCAGGCTTTTGTACCTACTCTGTATCAGGCACTTGGAATTTTCATCCCCCTGATTGTAGTAAACTGTATCGTTCTTGGAAGAGCCGAAGCTTATGCCAGTAAAAACTCTGTATTTTCTTCCTTCATCGACGGACTTGGAATGGGGCTTGGATTTACAATGGCGCTTGGAATTCTCGGCGCATTCCGGGAATTAGTAGGGAGCGGTTCAATATTAGGACATAAATTTATTTCCGGAGATGGTGTACTTGTGTTTATTCTTGCGCCTGGTGCATTCTGGGCTCTGGGTTACCTGATTGCACTGATTAACCGGATAAAAAGAAGCTAAAAAACTATTGAGATGGAATACATATTAATCATAATATCAGCAGTTTTCATTAATAATGTGGTCCTTGCCCAGTTTCTTGGAATATGTCCTTTCCTGGGTGTATCAAATAAGGTCAATACTGCTCTGGGGATGGCTGGAGCTGTTACTTTCGTCATTGTTCTTGCCACAATGGTAACCTACCTGATTCAGGTTTATGTGCTGAATAAGCTGGGCATTGCATTTATGCAGACTATAACTTTTATTCTTGTCATTGCCGCACTGGTACAAATGGTTGAGATAATCCTGAAAAAGATAAGCCAGCCGCTTTATCAGGCTCTTGGCATTTTCCTGCCGCTGATTACTACCAACTGTGCTGTTCTTGGCGTTGCTATCCTGGTAATTAAAAAGAATTACAATCTGCTTGAAGGGGTCGTATTCGGAGCATCTACTGCTATCGGATTCGGGCTGGCATTAATCATTCTTGCAGGAATCAGGGAGCAGCTTGAACTCGTCAACATTCCAAAAGGGATGAAAGGTGTTCCGATTTCCCTGGTTATTGCCGGAATTCTTGCCCTTGCTTTCATGGGTTTCGCAGGGATAGTAAAATAATTGGTTACTTTTGTCATAATACCTTCATCGGGTTCAAATGACATTATCGGATTATTATCAGATCCTTGGCTTGACTGTTGGCTCGTCTGAAAATGAGATAAAGAAAGCATACAGGCAGAAAGCCCGTCTGTATCACCCTGATATTAATCCTTCGCCGGATGCCAAAGATAAGTTTATTATGGCTACCGAAGCTTATGAATTTCTTATCGCCAATCAGGATAAAATATACAATGATGAAGCAGCTTACCGTCAGGCAATGAATGACTGGAGGAAATACAGGCAGGACAGGTCAAAACAACGTGCAAGAGCTTATTCACAAACATCATATTCTAAATTCAGAAACACCAATTTCTATAAAACAACCAGGATACTTGACGGTACAACAGTTGCTATCTGTCTTGTTGTCTCCGGTATAGTTCTTTTATATACTGTTCTCGGATATATCTATACCATAAGACACCCGGATCCGCGTTTTGATAAGCCGACCATATTTGGTCTGATCACGTTGTTGACTCTCGGAATGATTCTTTTTGGTGCTTCTCTGCTTTATTTAAAAGCTTTTAAAGAATCTTCGAAAAAGCATAAAAATAAATACGGTTAATCTGGCATAGTTTTTGGGCATTGTTGGAGTAACCTGACTGATGCTTCCAGGATTTACTGTATTCCTGTTACATTTGTCTATAAATCATATGTTTATGAAAAACAATATCTTAAAAGCAGTATTGGTTTTTTCCATAACTATCCCACTGTTATTTGTACAATGTTCAAAAAACCCTCAGGAATCATTACCTACTGAACCTGTTAAGATCGATCTGACTCCTGATCAGGTTTCTCTTGTCGAATCAGGTAATTCATTTGCTTTCGATATTTTCAGGGAAGTAGTGGAAAATGCCGCAGCATCAGAAAATATTATGATTTCTCCATTAAGTATTTCCTATGCATTATCAATGACGCTTAACGGAGCAGACGGGCCAACCCTCGATTCTATTCTTAAAACATTGAGGCTCAACGGTATTGAGCCCCCGGAAATCAATCAATCTTATAAAGATCTCACAAAAGCATTACTTACTGTCGATCAACGAGTTTTAATGTCTATAGCCAATTCAGTCTGGATTGAACAGGATTTCCTGGTAAAACAATCATTCATAGATATCCTGACCCAATATTATAATGCAGAATCCAGAGAATTTGATATCGATGATTCTACTGTTCCTGATAAGATAAATGCATGGATAGAGGATAAAACAAATGGTCTGATCAAAAATATGATAGACAAGCTTGATGATAATACTGTAATGTTGCTCATCAATGCTATTTATTTTAAAGGCAAGTGGAAACTTCAATTCGATAAAAATGAAACTGGTCAAAAGCCTTTTTACAAGCCCGGAGGATCTTCAGTCGACGTACCGACAATGATACAGACTGCTGATTTCAAGGTCTACGATGGTGATGGTTTTATTCTGGGCGAGTTTCCCTACGGTCAGGGAAATTTCGTGATGGACATAATATTACCGGATGCCCGGGAAGGAGCAGCTGCGTTACTGCCATCTGTCACTGATGAAGCTTTTACAGGTTGGATCAGTAATTTAAGTGCGAAGGAAGTGGATTTGTCTTTGCCACGTTTTAAATATGGTTACAAGAAGCAGCTGAATGATATTCTGACAGATATGGGTATGGGAATTGCATTTAACGATGGAGCTGATTTTACCAAAATAGCCGATTATCCTCCTCTTATCATTAATAGAGTTTTACACCAGTCTTTTATTGAAACAAACGAAGAAGGTACAGAAGCAGCAGCAGCTACTATTGTTGAGATCGGTACAACTTCGTACCCTCCACAAAATGTTCAATTCAATGCTGATCATTCATTTCTGTACATTATAAGGGAAATAACCACAAATTCTATAATCTTCATGGGAAGGGTCGCTGATCCGACTGCAGAATGAAAGGAAAAAATTAAATAAAATTTAAATGATGAGCGTAGTTTCAAACTACGCTCATCTCTTTTAAAATGACAATTAAAAAATATTTTTTCTATATCTTTA
>JBGOXH010000156.1:0-6777 GCA_041479075.1 Bacteroidia bacterium
ATGTGACTGCAGAGGAATTGTTTGAACAGGATACACTGAAAACTTCTTTTCAGTTTCTAAACTATTATTTTGTCTATTTGCCAGGTAGAGGAACAACTTCAGAAGAAAAACTGGGATGTATCGAAGCCCTTGTCAGTCTGATCACTTACGATTATCAATATGGAAGAAGCAATCTATTTTTCCAGGTAAATGATACGGCAATTGGCCGTAATGACATTAACCTGTATGGTCTGCGGACAGTTTTTAAAAGTGTAAGACTTAGTGGAGAAAAATATCTTATTGCAGATCAGGGATTCGGAACAGGAAATATCGGGGAGGATTTTAAGGAATCTGATGCAGAATATAAACCGGATGAAAAAGTTACCGAAGATCTGGCAAAATACTACGTTGAAGAAAATGCTGAAGATAGTACTAACATTGAGATTCAGGATAAAATGCCGGTAAAAACGTATTTCGGACCTCCCACCGTTTTTAATTATACTTTAACAGGTATTGTTCGCGACCAGTCAACTAACGAGGCTCTTCCATTTGCTGCTGTTCAGGTAAAAGGTACAATCTTAGGCACTTCAACAAATGCAGATGGTTATTTCACACTTCTTAAGGTACCCACTGACACCAGCACTTTAATAGTACAATATGTTGGTTATCAAAAGACACCGATATTTCTGACGCCTCAGAATCCTAAGAAAAACCTGGTCATTGAAATTAAACCTCAGTCTCAAACTCTTAAAGAAGTTAAGGTGACTGCTTATAAAGATGATGTCGTTTTCGTCAGGAAAGCGGAAGTAAGTACTATAAAGCTCTCACCAATGAAAATAGAACAGCTGCCCAGCATTGGTGAAAAAGATATTATGCGTTCTTTCCAGCTGATGCCCGGTATCAGCGCTTCAAACGAATCATCATCAGGCCTTTATGTCCGTGGTGGAACACCTGATCAGAACCTCGTTCTTTATGACGGATTTACTGTTTATCATGTCGACCATCTTTATGGATTCTTCAGCGCTTTCAACTCAAATGCGCTGAAGGATATACAGCTTTTTAAGGGCGGTTTTGAATCGAGGTTCGGAGGCAGGATATCATCTGTTACCGAAATAACAAGCAAGGAAGGCAATCAAAAACAAGTCAATTTTGGCGTCGATATCAGCATGCTCAGCGTAAATGTCTTTGCAGAAATTCCAATCGGGAAAAAATTCTCATCTTTTATAGCTTTCCGGAGATCGTATCAGGGGGCAATCTACAACATGATATTTAAGAAATTCAATAAAAGCAAGACTGAAGCGGCACCTGATGTGGGAACTGGTCCGGGAAGAAAATTTTCCCAAAGCGATGAAATAACTTCCTATTTCTACGACCTGAACGGGAGATTTACATTCCGGCCGGGTAAAAAGGATATTATATCACTGAGTATTTTTAACGGGACTGATAAACTGGATAACAGCTTTGCATCTGATATTCCTTCATTCGGGCAGTTTAATGCCAACTTCAGTATGAATTCCGTCGACCTGACAAAATATGGGAATATAGGTTCAAGCCTGAAATGGTCAAGGAAGTGGAACTCAAAATTATATGGAAATACAATTCTTAGTTATTCAAATTATTATAATCAGAGAGATCGTTCGTCAGAAAGAACATTAATCAATCCCGATGATGAAGCTACAACCAATATGAGCGGAATTTTTGAAGACAATGATCTGAAGGATTACAGCATCAAATCTGATTATCAGGTAGAAGCGACCAATACAACTCAGATTCAATTCGGAGCTTTCGCAACTTATTACGATATAAAATATTCTTATGCTCAAAGCGATACTGCATCAATTCTCAATCGTAACGGAGCAGCTGTACTGGGCGGCATTTATCTTCAGAGTAAAATAAAATTATTTAAGGATAAGCTCCAGATACTTCCTGGGCTCAGGGCAAATTATTTTGAAACAACCGGTAAACTGTATTTTGAACCGCGTTTATCTGCATCATATAATCTGACTGACAGACTGATAATTAAAGGATCAACAGGTCTTTTTTATCAATTTGCAAACAGGGTTACACGCGAAGATATAATGTCAGGCAACAAAGAGTTCTGGATCCTTTCTGATGGCAACTCGGTTCCGATCAGCTCTGCTGTTCATTTTATAGCGGGAATCTCTTATGAATCAGAAGGTTATGCGTTCAGCGCTGAAGGATATTATAAAAAGATCCATAATCTTACAGAATACTCTCTGAGAATAAATGCAAGTCCGATGGGCGTGGATTATAATGAAAACTTTTTCAATGGCTATGGATACTCACGGGGAATAGAATTCTTAGTTCAGAAAAACTCAGGTAATCTTAATGGATGGATAAGCTATACAATTGGTGAAGCAAAAAATCATTTTGATGAATATTCAGAGAAATATTTTCCTGCTAATCAGGATGTTACTCATGAGCTGAAATTAGTCGGAATCTATAAATACAGACGGTGGGATTTTTCTGCAAACTGGATATATGCCACGGGGCGTCCATATACAGCACCATCCGGAGCCTACACAATAACCCTGCTTGATGGAACGACACAGGACTTTTTTACGGTTACATCAAAAAACAGCATACGCCTGCCCGATTATCACAGGTTAGATATCTCAGCTTCATACAGGCTACTGATGGGAAGAAGAAGCGATAAGCGTCGCAGAGAGCTCGGATCGGTCAGCGTTTCTCTTTTCAATGTTTATAACCATAGAAATATCTGGTATAAACAGTTTACTATTGCAGAAGGGGAGATTATTGAAACCAATATTAATTATCTCGGTATTACTCCAAATTTTACACTTTCACTTAAACTCAGATAAAATGAGATTAAGAATTATAATATTAACATTTGTAACAATTACAGCAATATCAGCCTGTACAAAACGGGATAATTCTGAATTTACAGATATTCCGATTGTTGAATCTTATTTACGACCAGGCGATTGTGTAAGCCTGACAGTAAGCAGACAGATTCCCTTTTCATCCGACATAACATATGCGCCCGATGATATCAATAACCTGACCATCACTATAACAAATAATGATAAAGACTATATTCTGACTCCTCTTGGTGATGGTAAGTATATTGACAGCACCCTAATAGTTGCTGAAGGTGAGCGTTATGATCTCTCGTTCACTTACAACTCCATGCATATATCTGCATATACAGATGTTCCATCGAAACCTCTTGGTTTTGCTGAATCTGCAACTTCAATATCTGTTACGCGCATGGATAGCGCCTCAATTCCGACAGGAGGTGGAGGCATGTGGCAAATGCCTGAACCACTGGAGCTTACATGGGATAATGATGATGAATCGTATTATATTGTGGTTATAGAGAATATGGAAGATACTCTCGATCCGGTACGTAATTTTGGTAACGATGAAGAATTCCCCGGTTTCAAATTCAATAAAGCACCAACAACATCTGCCGGGCTCCAGATGAGACCACAGGAGTTCCAATATTTTGGTTCTCACCGCATCATTCTATATCATGTATTTTCTGATTATGCATCTCTTTATGACGAGACAACTGCCAGCTCCCAGAACCTAACCAATCCTTCAACAAGCATTACTAATGGATATGGCATCTTTACAGGACTGAACGCAGATACATTATATCTGGAAGTGGAAGAGGCTAAATAAATTATGTATTTAAAAAAGGTCGTAATTTCTTAATCAAGATAGTTTTTTCATTCTGAGTCTCAGGCTGTTGCTGACAACACTCATCGAGCTAAGCGCCATTGCAGCACCTGCAATCATAGGATTCAGAAGAAAACCTGTAAACGGATAAAGCAGTCCTGCTGCAATGGGTATCCCTATTATGTTGTAAATGAAAGCCCAGAACAGATTCTGTCTGATTGTTGCTACCGTAAGCTTTGAAAGTTTTAAAGCCTTAGGAATAAGTGTCAGGTTAGATGAGATGATAGTCATTTTAGCTACATCCATTGCGATATCGGAACCTTTGCCCATCGCAATGCTTACATCGGCCTGAGCCAGTGCCTGGGAATCGTTTATGCCGTCACCGACCATCGCAACAATCTTCCCCTGTTGTTGGAGCTGCTTAATAAAATCATGTTTAATCTGGGGA
Organism: Bacteroidia bacterium; assembly: GCA_041479075.1. Taxonomy (GTDB): domain Bacteria; phylum Bacteroidota; class Bacteroidia; order Bacteroidales; family VadinHA17; genus LD21. The sequence goes on from JBGOXH010000156.1 coordinate 4,094, forward strand.
AGTGCGTTGGCTTTAAAGCTGTCGATACCTGCTTCATCAGCTATTACTTTTGCGCTCTGCTCATTGTCCCCTGTAAGCATATGTACCTCAATACCAAGATTATGAAGCTGCCGGATTGTTTCAACTGAGGATTCTTTAATTTTGTCTGAAACTGAAATCACTGAAAGAACATTTTTCGAATCAGAAAAGAAGGAGACCGTTTTTGCCTCATTCTGCCACTTTTCTGATAATGCCAGTAAATCCATGTCGATGTCAATATTCTTTTCTGTCATCAGACTCCGGTTCCCGACAAAATAATGCTCATTACCAAGGGATGCTTTTACACCCAATCCGGCGATATTTTCAACATGAAGCGAAGTGAAACTACTTTTAATACCTGCATTTTCCAGGTATCCGACAATTGGTTCGGCCAGAGGATGTTCACTGCTTTTTTGAATGCCAAGAAGAATTTCACTAAATCTTTCAGATTCAATATTCTTTTTACATTCAAAATTCTGAACAACAGGTTCACCAAGGGTGAGCGTCCCGGTTTTATCAAGAACAATTACATTAACTTTATGAGCGATCTCCAGACTTTCTGCATCCTTTATCAGAATACCATTATCTGCACCTTTGCCTATTCCGACCATTATTGCAGTGGGAGTTGCCAGGCCCAGGGCGCACGGACATGCAATAATAAGCACTGTTACTATTGCTAATAAACTATGAATCAGAGCATTCTCTGTTCCGGAGATATACCAGATGATTCCGCTTAGCAAAGCAATAATCATGACCACCGGCACAAATATTCCTGCAATTTTATCAACGAGATGCTGAATCGGGGCTTTACTCCCCTGCGCTTCCCTTACCATTTTAATTATCTGAGCAAGAACGGTATCGCCTCCAACTTTCTCGGCACGGAACCGGAAGCTTCCTTTTTGATTGATGGTTCCGGCAAATACTTTGGAATCAATAATTTTTTCGGCTGCAATCGGTTCACCGTTGATCATGCTTTCATCGACAAATGAACTGCCGGAAATTACCAAACCATCAACAGGGATCTTACTACCTGGTTTTACTAACAAAATATCTCCCGGCATCACGTTGCTTATCGGAATCTCTTTCTGTTCACCGTTCTCCTTAACTGCAATGACTGTCTTAACCTGAAGCCCGATAAGCTTCTTTAACGCGGAAGATGTCTTTGATTTTGCCTTTTCTTCAAGGAGTCTGCCAAGCAGAATGAAAGAAATAATAACTGCCGAAGCTTCGAAATAGACATGTCCATGAATTCCCTCCTTATGAAAAAGATCAGGGAAGAATGTCGCTACAGAGCTATAGAGATATGCAATTCCAGTACTCAATGCGACCAATGTATCCATATTCGCAGAACGATGCATCAGCTGTTTCCATGCACCGGTAAAAAACTGCCGGCCAAACCAGAATACAACAGGTGTTGCAAGCGCCATCATGATATAATTGGAATAAGGCATATTCATAAAGAACATTGCTATTATTACAAGGGGTAAGCTTATAACAACAGCTCCTATAGTATTGATAATGGTCCTTTTAAGATAAGTGCGCTGAGCTTCTTCTTTTAAATCCTGGCTGTTTGCTTCATCAATTATAATATCATAACCGATTGACTGAATTGCTTTTTTTAGCTCAGTTGGAGTGATCTCTTCAGGTAAAAATTTGACACTTAGAGCAGTATCGGCAAAATTCACTGAAGCACTGGTGACACCATGTAAAGTTTTAACAAATGTCTCAGTCCTGGCTGCGCATGAAGCACACGACATTCCGGTGACAGGATATATTTTCGATATTTGGATTTTGGCAGACATTGATTATCTACTAAAAAATTGATTACAAATGTAATTAAAACACTTAAGTGAGATCATTAAAATATTTATGATGATATAACATATCTCACTTAAAAAGGTTGAATTTCTATTGGAAAAAATTAGTTTTGTATAAGCTAACCTGATTATCAACTAAAACATTTTAATTATGAAATGGGAGGACAGACAAGGCAGCGATAATGTTGAAGATCGCAGAGGAATGTCAAGGGGCAAAATAGCTATCGGTGGTGGTATAGGAACCATCGTTATTGTTCTCATTGTTTTGCTTCTCGGAGGTGATCCTTCTTCTCTCATCAAAAATATGGGAGGCAGCAGTCCCGCGACTGAGCAGTACGTGCCTTCAGCTGAAGAGGAACAATTAGCTAAATTTGTCGGGGTTGTGCTGGCAGATCTGGAAAAGGTCTGGGGTAATATATTTGAACAATCCGGGTCAACTTACAGGAAGCCCACACTTGTTCTTTTCACTGATCAGGTAAAATCGGCCTGCGGTTATGCAAGTGCAGCCAGTGGTCCGTTCTATTGCCCGGATGATGAAAAAGTATATATTGACCTAAGCTTCTGTAATGATCTGAAAACAAAATTCGGAGCATACGGCGACTTTGCAGTTGCTTACGTTATAGCTCATGAGGTCGGGCATCATGTTCAGAACTTGCTGGGAACTCTTGATCAGGTAAATTCAATGAGATCTCGAAGCAGCGAGACAAAAGCGAATGAGCTCTCTGTACGTCTTGAGCTTCAGGCCGATTTTCTTGCCGGAATGTGGGCACATTATGAAGAGAAAATGGATTATCTGGAAACCGGTGATATTGATGAAGCTATGAATGCAGCTGCTGCAGTCGGCGATGA
>JBGOXH010000143.1:0-7254 GCA_041479075.1 Bacteroidia bacterium
AACAGGGAGCTTACACCCGACAATCTGAAAGTAGTATCAATTGCGAAAGCATATACAAAAAGAGACAACATTGCCTGGTTTGCTTCACATCGTCATACACCTGATACAAACGATACTTATAAGTACAGCTACCTGTACAAATATGAGATAAGTCTGCCTGAAGGTACAAAATCAGTAACCCTTCCGGAAAATGAAAAAATAAAGATTTTTGCAATTACTGTTGCAGACAATAAAAATGATTATGTTTTACCACTTCAGCTGCTTTACGACGACTTTAAAAACGACAAACCATTGGTACTCAGGATAGAAGCACCAGGAAATTAGCCTTCAACGCAACCTTTTCTACATATTTAACATCAATCTTGAAAGGAATTTCTGGTATTTATGACAATTATTTTATATTTTTATAATCTGTAAGAGGTAAAACCTTGCCGGATATTAAAAATATCATAAATGGTTGTCTTAAAGGAAACAGGAGAGATCAGGAGCTCCTGTACAGACGGCATGCAGCAAAACTTTACACTGTATGTCTTCAGTATTCCGGCAATGATGAAGAGGCAAGGGACATTTTGCAGGAAGGATTTATTAAGATTTTTGAAAACCTCATTCATTATAAACATGAAGGTTCTTTTGAAGGCTGGGTTCGAAGGATAATAGTCAATACTGCTCTTGAAAAATACCGGAGCAAGCATACTCTTCACAGAGTTGATGATATAGACCAGATACCGGAGATAGATGCAGAACCTGATAATGAGGATTATGCAGGGCTCGAAGCTACAGACTTGCTTGAAATTATCAGAGAGCTGCCGCCAAAGTACAGGATGGTATTTAACCTTTTTGCAATTGAAGGATATTCACATAAGGAAATAAGCAAAATGGTGAATATTTCGGAAGGAACCTCAAAATCGAACCTCTCCCGTGCAAGGGTCATTCTCCAGCGAAGGGTAGGTTCATATACAGGACTAAAGAAGAAGTTATTAAATGGATGAAAGAGGGGCAAATATTGATATTCTGTTCAGGAACGGACTTAAAGATTATGAAGTGCTTCCTCCTCCTGAGGTTTGGAATAATATCCGTCCGGCAGTAAGGAAAAATCAGCAGCCAATAATAATTTTAAGAGCGGCAGCTATGATTGCTGTCCTGGTTTCATTAAGCTTCCTGGCTTATAAATGGAGCACACAGATTTCGTCAGAACTCATGAATACTTCTGTTGCATTTAATCCGGAATCTGATTCTCCATTAATCGCTCAACGGAATACTCTGATGACAACAAAAGCAATATCGGCTCCGCTCCCGATAACGATTCCTGTCACCTCTCTCCCCATAAATGAGCCGGAATCTGCTGGGATGACAATAAATGATGAAATTGCAAATAAAAATATCGAATCCACTCTTTTGAAGGATGACATGTCTTATAATAAAAATTCAATAGTCAGAAAATCAGATCTGGTTACATTAAGCAAAACAAATAAATATTCTTCCGGTTTTAAAGAGCCTCTTAATCAGTATCTTCCTGAAATTCAAACTAAAAATGGATCTGACAGGTGGACTATTGCAGCATTGGCTTCACCAACCTATTATGCAAATTTCAATACCGGGAAAGATGAACTTACTCATGAGCTGATGTCTGAAGAACAGACACTTATTTCATATGCCGGAGGATTGGCATTATCATATAAAATCAGCAAGCGATTCAGTGTACAGTCTGGTCTTTACTATTCTTCATTTGGAAATGAATTGTCAGGAATATCTTCCTACGGTGGCTTTCAAAAATCCGGATATTCAAAAGGTGACAGAAACTTTGAAGTTCTAACGGCCAATGGAACTGTTTATACAAGCAATTCGGATATCTTCCTTATCGATAATATTTCAGATAACAGAATAATTACCAATTACAATAATGATTCATTTGACCCTACTAAAGCTGATCTTCAATATCTCGACAATTCACTGCTTCAGAAATTCAGCTACCTCGAACTGCCTATTATCCTGAGATATAAGCTGATAGACAGAGCAATTGACTTTAACATAATTGGAGGATTATCATCTAATCTTCTGGTTACAAATTCTGTATATACTACTATGAATGGCGGAAAATACGAGGTTGGAAAAACTGAAGGGCTTAATCAGATCACCTTTAGCAGCTCTCTGGGTATGGGAATGGAATATAATTTCACCAAAAACCTTTCATTAAACCTTGAACCAACCTTCAGATATTATATAAATCCCTACAGCGAAATCTCAGGGATAAAAATACATCCCTATACCTTTGGAATCTTCTCCGGATTATCCTACAAGTTCTAAAATTCTCATACCTCAATTTTATTCCCGGCATTATTTTGACATACCTGAAATTACTTATCAGGCGTAAAAATATTACCTTTGCATTTTATTTCTAATTTCCCTGATTATTATGGTACAACCAAATAGAAAAACAATACTTACAACTTCAATCCTTGTAAGCACAATAATCATAATATTTCTGATTGCACAGAGTTTTTATGGATTAACCACTACTCCTTCAGAGAAGATTCTGCAAGATACTTTTTATTTAAATAAGCCATATAAACTGCCGGATAATGTAACTTTTGCGGGAGAGAAAATGCCGCTGGATAATTTCGATACAAGAGAAAGCCTTGAACGCGAACTTCTTACCAGTGCATACAGGCACTCCTCAACAATACTTATTATTAAAAGAGCAAACCGGTATCTTCCCGTAATTGAGAAGATTCTGAAGAAAAATGATATCCCTGACGATTTTAAGTACCTGGCAGCAGCAGAAAGTGAATACAGTAATATGATTTCACCTGCCGGTGCAACGGGTTTCTGGCAGATAATGCAGGAAACAGGGAAAGAAGAGGGCATGGAGATTAATTCTGTGGTTGACGAACGTTACGATGTCGAAAGATCTACTCAGTTTGCCTGCGACTATTTCAAAAAATCATATGAGAAATACGGCAACTGGACACTTGCGGCTGCATCCTACAACGGTGGAAGAGCTGCTCTTGATGAACAGATTGAAATACAGCATCAGAAAAATTACTACGATCTTCTTTTATCAGAGGAGACAGCCAGGTACATTTTCAGGGCTGTCGCTTATAAGCTTATTATTTCGGATCCGGCAAGATATGGATTCACTATATCCAAAAAAGAGCTTTATCCTGAATTAAATTACTATGAGGTGAAAGTTGATACCGCAGTCTCAAGCTTTTCGGACTTTGCGGAACATTTCGGGACTAATTATAAATTGCTTAAGTTCCTTAATCCCTGGCTTAGAAAGCCTTACCTCACACCTCAATCAAATAAAGTATATCTGCTTAAGATACCTGAAGAAGGAATGCGCAATACAGAAAAATCGGAGAATGTTAACTGATCAATTTCCGGCGGAGAGTTGAAATGAGTGAAGAAATAAAAGTGCTCGGTGCACGGGTCCATAATCTGCAGAATATTGATGTGGATATTCCCCGTAACAAGTTGGTTGTCATAACCGGTCTCAGCGGGAGCGGTAAATCGTCACTTGCTTTTGATACGATATATGCTGAAGGACAGCGCCGCTATATGGAAACCCTTTCAGCTTACGCCCGACAATTTCTTGGTGGCATGGAGCGTCCGGATGTTGATAAGATAACAGGTTTGAGCCCTGTCATTTCCATTGAACAAAAAACTACAAACAAAAACCCCCGTTCGACTGTAGGAACAATTACAGAGATATATGATTTTCTCAGATTACTATATGCACGGGCTGCTGATGCATACTCTTATGCTTCAGGTGAGAAAATGGTCAAATATACTGACGATCAGATCATTGAACTTATAAAAAATCATTTTTCAGGAAAAAAAGTCTATTTCCTGGCACCTATTGTAAAAGGTCGTAAAGGTCATTATAAGGAACTTTTTGAACAGCTCAGAAGAAAAGGATTTCTGAATGTGCGTATCAATAATGAGATCAGGGAGCTGCTTCCGGGAATGAAGCTCGATCGTTATAAGACTCACTATATTGAGCTTATTGTCGATAAATTTAAGGTAGGGGAAATAACTGATAAACGTCTGAGAGATTCTGTTCAGATTTCGCTCGACCAGGGCGATGGTGTAATGATGGTTCTCGATACGGAAAGCAACAAGCCAAGATATTTCAGCCGTCACCTCATGTGCCCCGTAACCGGATTATCATATAATGAGCCGGCACCTCATACTTTCTCGTTTAATTCCCCCCAGGGTGCATGTCCGCATTGCAACGGACTTGGTGAAATTTCAAGTATTGACGAAAAGAAACTAATCCCTGACAGGGAGATGAGTATAAGAAAAGGAGGTATTGAACCACTCGGTAAATACCGGAACGTGTGGATATTCTGGCAAATAGAAGCTATTGCGGAGAAAAACGGTTTTACTCTCGATACCCCGATCAAAGATATACCTGAAGAGGCTCTGAATAAAGTACTTTACGGTTCTGATGAGGTTCTGAAACTGTCGAATACACCACTGGGAATGACCTCCAATTACTTCCTGACTTTTGAAGGTGTTGTAAATTTTGTCGGGAATCTGGAAGCAATTAACGGGAAAAAGAACGGAACGAGAATCAAGGATCAATATGTTCAATATGATAAATGCCCCGAATGCAATGGTACTAGATTGAAAAAGGAATCATTGTTTTTCAGAATTGCAGATAAAAACATTGGTGAACTCTCTTCAATGGATATCAGGGAATTGTCATTATTCCTGGAGAATATCGGTGATAAAATGACAGGAAAGCAGAAGCAGATTGCTTCGGAAATCCTTAAAGAGATCAGAGCGAGACTTGGATTTCTGCTTGAGGTAGGACTTGATTACCTTTCATTGAACCGGGGAGCTAGAACTCTTTCAGGAGGCGAAAGCCAGAGAATAAGACTTGCAACACAGATTGGTTCGAGACTTGTCAACGTACTATATATCCTTGATGAACCCAGCATCGGGCTTCACCAGAGAGACAACCGGCGTCTGATAAAAGCCCTGAAACAACTCAGAGATTCAGGCAACTCGGTAATTGTTGTCGAGCATGACAAGGGAATGATCCTTTCGGCCGATCATATAATAGATATGGGCCCCGGAGCCGGAATAAACGGTGGACTCGTTGTTGCACAGGGCAGACCAGATGAAATAAAGAAATCCGAGACACTTACTTCAAGCTATTTAAATAATAAGAGGAAATTCAAAATACCTGAAGAGCGGAGACAAGGCAATGGGAAATTCCTTGTAATGACCGGAGCTTCAGGTCATAATCTTAATAATGTTGATGTCATATTTCCTCTCGGAACTTTTATTTGTGTTACCGGTGTTTCTGGTAGCGGCAAATCTTCGCTTATTAACCAGACACTTCATCCAGCTCTCGCAAAACGATTTCATAATTCAGGAAAAACTCCATTACCCTACAGGGAAATTAACGGACTGGAACACCTGGATAAGGTTATAGAAGTCAGCCAATCGCCTATCGGGAAAACTCCCAGGTCAAATCCTGCAACATATACAGGTGTTTTCACCGATATCAGAAAGCTTTTTGAACAAACTACTGAAGCTAAGATTCGCGGATTCAACGCTGGAAGGTTTTCATTTAATGTGAAAGGAGGACGATGCGAAAGCTGCGAGGGAGCAGGTGTGAAAACAATCGAGATGAATTTTCTTCCCGATGTGTATGTTCATTGTAATGAATGTAACGGGAAACGTTATAACCGTGAGACCCTCGAAGTCAAGTACAAGGGTCAGTCTATCAGCGATGTTCTCGAAATGACTGTGAACAATGCAGTTGACTTCTTTGTAAATATTCCATCTATCTATCATAAAATTAAAACAATACAGGACGTCGGACTTGGTTATATAAAACTGGGCCAGCAATCAACAACTTTATCCGGAGGAGAGGCACAGCGCGTTAAACTGGCGACAGAACTTGCAAGACGCGATACCGGAAAAACTTTATATATCCTCGATGAACCAACTACCGGACTTCATTTTGAAGATGTCAGGGTACTCCTTGATGTCCTCAATAAGCTTGTCGACCGGGGAAATACTGTGATTGTAATTGAGCATAATATGGATGTCATTAAAATGGCTGATTATATTGTGGATTTGGGCAAAGAAGGTGGGAAAGAAGGTGGGAATATTATTTTCTCGGGGCTACCTGAAAAAATAACGGAATGTGCTGAAAGTTATACAGGAATATTCCTGAAACCAGAGTTGAAGCCTTAAGAAATTAATTATATTTGAAATCCTAAAACTTTTACCGATGGGCAAACTTGATAAACCGTCACAAATAGATCTTACTAAAGAAGCTTTTGAAGAGAAAACATGGCACGAGATCCATACAACTGATTCTTGGAGAGTCTTTAAAATATTATCTGAATTGGTTGAAGGATTTGAAAAGCTTGCGCGGATAGGTCCCTGTGTTTCGATATTCGGTTCGGCAAGAACACACCATAATGATAAATATTATCGGCTTGCTGAAGATATTGCCTTTAGACTAACACAAAAAGGATATGGAATTATAACAGGCGGCGGCCCTGGAATAATGGAAGCTGCAAATAAAGGAGCAAAAAAGGGCAATGGAAAATCAGTCGGCATTAATATAGATCTTCCATTTGAACAGAGGCCTAATTCATATATCGATGCCGATAAGCTTATCACCTTCGACCATTTTTTTGTAAGAAAGCTTATGTTCATGAAATATGCACAAGGATTCATCGTGCTGCCAGGTGGCTTTGGGACATTTGATGAGCTTTTTGAAGCCATCACTCTTATCCAGACCAGGAAAACCGGGAAGTTTCCCATCATTCTTGTAGGGAAAAAATACTGGAAAGGTTTGATTGACTGGATCAAGAAAGAAATGCTTGCTGAGGAACACAATATATCACCAGGGGATCTTGATATAATCACTATTGTTGATACCTCCAAAGAAGCAGTCAATACAATAGTAAAATTTTACAAAAGATATTTGCTCAGTCCGAACTTCTGATGATAATAGGAAAGAAGTTGTTTTGTTTATAAGAGTCTCGTTGTTATTTACATAAATTGTTACAAGTAACTTTCCCCTCCTTTTCACTACCCTTTATACAAAATATCTGCGGAGTTAAAAAAATGAATGGTAATTTAAAAGACATTCAAAATGTCGCTGGAGATTCCTCATCCCGAGTTCTCGGGATTCGGAATGACAATGCAAGTTAGTGTGACATAGGGTGAAGAAGTGGCGATTCGCAAAATAAAATCTTGTATATTTCAATATTTCTCCTG
>JBGOXH010000123.1:0-8140 GCA_041479075.1 Bacteroidia bacterium
ATATGGAGTACTTGTAATTTCCATTATTTCTGATTCATGCTTATGTTCTTTAGAATCCTGAACCACATAGTTTATTAATGTTTTCATAGCTTTTAAAGATTATTCAACACACCTGATAAAACTGTTTGGTATTGCAAATATAAAAACATTTCGTATATTTGCGAAATAATGAAATAAAAAATCAGAATCATGTCAGACAACTTAGAATTTACTCAGGAAGTGCAGGAGATTGCCAGAATATCTAAAGCTCTGAGTCATCCGGTGAGAGTCTATATTCTGCAGAAGCTTTCCAAAATGAATTCTTGCTGTTACAGTGGCGATCTCATTGAAGAACTCCCTATTGGTCGCTCCACTCTTTCACAGCATTTAAAGGAATTAAAATATGCAGGATTAATTCAAGGAGAAATTAATCCTCCTTATATAAAGTACTGCATCAATAGGGGAAATTGGGAAAAGGCAAAGAAATTACTTGATGATTTCCTGAATGATAATCAATCGGGAGATTTTTCATGTTATGAGACAAAAACTGTTATTCATTCATAATTCTTTATCAATAAATTACTCTTAAAATTATAACAAGCAGACAATGGAAATAAAAATCTTAGGTCCCGGATGTCCCAAATGCAAAACACTTGAAAAAGTAACACGTGAAGCTGTTGCAGAAACAGGTATTGATGCAACTATAGAAAAAGTCGAGGATATCGTTAAAATAATGGAGTACCATGTAATGCATACACCTGTACTTGTCATTAACGAGAAGGTTGTACTCAGCGGACAGGTTCCGACTGTGAAACAGATAAAAGAAATCCTAATTAAAAATCAATAATATAGTTATTATGAAAACATACAGATTAATAATCGCATTGTTATTGATGGCTCCATTTATTGCGTGTATGGCACAACCATCAAAAAAAGAAGTTAAATCTTCTGCCAGCAACTCTGATAAAATTGAGGCTTACTATTTTCATTTCACCGCACGTTGTACAACCTGCAGAACAATTGAAGCCAAAGCCAAAGAAAACCTGGAAACGCTTTATCCCAATCAGGTAAAACAAGGCCTGATAACATTTCAGTCTATCAACCTTGATGAAGCATCAAGTAAACCTTTGGCAGAAAGACTTGGAGTATCAGGACAAACTCTGTTATTAGTAAAAGGAGATCAGAAGATCAACCTTACCAACGAAGGATTTTTGTACGCTGTGGCTAAACCTGAAAAATTCAAAGAGATTATCAACGAAAAGGTTGATGGTTTGCTGATCAAGTAACTGCATGGAATTTCTCACAAACCTATTAGATAACAGCACAATGCCGTGGCTTACGGCATTATTGCTGGGTTTAATGACTGCCATAAGTCCCTGTCCGCTGGCAACTAATATCACTGCCATAGGCTTCATAAGCAAAGACATTGAGAATCGCAACAGAGTATTCTTTAATGGATTATTTTATACTCTTGGCAGGGCAATAACCTATACAGCATTAGCATTAATTATTTTTCTTGGAGCAGATCAATTGAAATTTTCTGGTTTTTTTCAGCGTTATGGTGAAAAAATTATTGGCCCGCTACTGATCATAATCGGCTTATTCATGCTCGACATTTTCAGAATAAATTTTCCGGGATTCAGCAGGCTGACATCAGGATTACAAAACAGGAAGAAGTGGAGATATATTGATGCTGTTTTACTTGGACTAGTATTTGCTCTTGCGTTTTGTCCTTACAGCGGTGTCCTATATTTCGGAATGCTTGTTCCCCTGACTGTTACCAGCGCTTCAGGACTATATCTGCCGATTGTGTTTGCCATTGCCACGGGGATACCTGTTATTGTCTTTGCCTGGATTATCGCTTATACAATATCGGGCATAGGAGGCGTGTATAACAAGCTTAAAACCTTCGAGCTCTGGTTCAGACGCATCATTGCAATTCTTTTTATAGGAGTCGGTATTTATTATATTATAAGGGTATATTTCTGATGTACTATATTCGAATAACCCCCTTTCCCGTTTCCCCCAAAGGGGAAAGGCCAGAACAAGCTCCTTCCCCCCTGGGGGAAGGCTGGGATGGGGGTAAAAAGTAAAATTATTACAAAAAAAATTTATAAAAACAAATAATAAAATTTTTTATAATATTATTTCGTGATTTTACGAAATAATAATTTTCAAATTAACTCGATGGAACTCAAAAAAGAAATAAAAATACTTACATGGATCATTATTGTATTTGCATTTGCATTTTTCCTTCCAATAGAAAGTATTCGATTTAATACGGCAATTGCAGCAACATTGGATCTTGTAAAATGGTATGCACGTGAGCATTTTATTTTATGCCTTCTGCCTGCATTTTTCATTGCAGGAGTAATTTCAGTTTTTGTCAGCCAGGCTTCAATATTAAAATATTTTGGTGCACAGGCTAAAAAATGGGTTGCATATACTGTTGCTGCAGTTTCAGGTACAATTCTGGCTGTATGTTCATGCACGGTACTCCCCTTGTTTTCAAGTATTCACAAACGTGGTGCGGGACTTGGCCCTGCTATAGCATTCCTTTATTCAGGACCTGCAATCAATATCCTGGCCATTATTCTGACAGCACGTATTTTAGGTTTTGAGATGGGTGTTGCAAGGACAATAGGTGCTGTATCATTCAGTGTCTTAATCGGACTTTCAATGGCTTTGATTTACCGCAAGGAAGAAAAAGCCAAAAAAGAGGAACAAATGAATTTTACTACACCTCCTGAGAAACGACCAATGTGGCAAACTGTATTTCATTTCTTTACACTTGTCCTGATACTTGTTTTTGCCAATTGGGGTAAACCTACGGAAGGGGATACATCAAGTACATGGTATCATATCTGGGCAATTAAATGGTATATCACAGGCTTTTTGGGACTTATGCTTGGATATTCATTGATCAGAATATTGAAAATCAAATGGCAGTGGGTTGTAGCCGCAGTTCTTACAACAGCTTTATCTGCCGTGTTATCTTCGACCTTTATTGATAATCAAAAGCTTATGCCACTAATCCCGATGCTTGTCGGAATTATTTCACTCAGTGTGATAACACTCCTGGACAGTAATGATGAAGAAAACAAGAGCTGGACAATTGCCACATGGGATTTTGCAAAACAGATTTTACCAATGCTTGTAATAGGAATAATTGCTGCAGGATTTCTGTTAGGTTCAACCCATGATGATAAAACCATTGCAGGGGTAATTCCAAATGAATGGATATCTGCTCTTGTCGGAGGAAATTCTGTCTTTTCCAACTTTTTTGCATCGGTAGCCGGTGCTTTCATGTATTTTGCTACACTGACAGAGGTACCTATTGTTCAGGGACTTTTAGCAGCAGGTATGGGTAAAGGACCGGCACTTGCTCTTCTTCTTGCAGGGCCAGCACTTTCATTACCAAGTATGCTTGTTATCGGGAAAATAATGGGAACGCAGAAGACTGTTGTTTATGTGACCCTCGTCGTTGTCTTTTCGACAATTGCAGGTTTGATTTTTGGCTCAATATTTTAAAATTCAAAAACATGGTAAATCTTAAGAAAGTCTGTGGCGCAATTGCAGCGTTATTACTGTTAATTTCTATTAGCTGCACCTCAAAGCAGAAACCTGAAGGTGCAGAGAATACTACCGAGAATAAAGACATTAAATATATAGTTACATTTATTGAACTTGGCTCGGTTCGTTGCATTCCATGTCAGCAGATGCAACCGATAATGAAATCGATAGAGCAGAAATATGGTAAGGAGGTAAAGGTTGTCTTCCACGATGTATGGACTGAAGCCGGGGCGCCCTTTGCTAAACAATACAACGTTGAAGCAATTCCCACCCAAATATTTCTTGATAAAGACGGGAAAGAGTATTTCAGGCATGTGGGATTTTTCCCTGAAGAAGAGCTTATAAAGGTGCTCAATCAGAAAGGGGTTAGGTAATTCATTAATTATAGACAGCAGTGAAACTGCTTATCATCTTTACGGCAAGTTGCTTAATAGTCTCCCTATTTGCTAATCGCCATAAAACATGGATGGGTATCAAGAAGGGAATCACCATGTTTTTAAAACTGCTCCCGGTTTTGATAATAATGCTTGCGCTGGTCAGTGTTGTGCTCTTTCTTATCCCCAACGAAACATTAGTTAAATATATGGGGGAAGGCTCGGGAGTTAAAGGTTGGATGACAGCGGCCTTGCTGGGGTCAGTTGCCTTAATACCCGGGTTTATTGCATATCCTCTTTGCGGAATATTGATTGACAACGGTGTTGCATATTCAGTGATAGCTGTTTTTATAACAACCCTTATGATGACAGGTTTTCTCACTCTTCCGGTTGAAGCAAAGTTTTTCGGGTGGAGAACAAGCATAATCAGAAATACATTAAGTCTTTTTGCAGCTTTGTTAATTGGACTTTTAATGTCTCTTTTTTTATGAAACAGGTAAAAAAATATATTCCCCCGCTGGTATTTCTGATTTTTTTAGGTCTTTCATACATGTTTGATTTCTCTTCGGGAAAGCAGATAGGACTGAATTTCTGGATGTTTTTCAAGGAAATGATACTGTTTCTTCCGCTGATGTTCATCCTGGTTGGACTTTTTGATGTTTGGGTTCCGCGCGAAAAAATTGAAAAACATATTGGTAGGGAGTCAGGATGGAAAGGCACAGGACTAGTAATACTGCTTGCCACACTGCAGGCAGGACCGCTTTATGGCGCTTTCCCTTTTGCATTTGTACTTTGGAAAAAGGGATGCAGCATACGCAATGTATTTATCTACTTAGGTGCCTTTGCAACAATTAAAATTCCAATGATAACATTTGAAATAGGCTTCCTGGGATTAAAATTCTCTCTTCTTCGTACACTTATAACATTACCGATATTTATAATTATCGGTTATATAATGGAGTGGTATTTAAAGGATAAAAACTTTGAAGTAAAACAACCATAATAACAGGCTATGAAAAAATATATTCTGCAAGAGGTTCTTCACAGAATGGAGAAAAAACCTTTAAATAAGGAGGTTTTTTGCACCACCGATCATTTGAAAGCGCAGGTTATGCGTCTGGAAGCGGGTAGCAGCATTCCTACGTGTAAAATGGACAATGATGTTCTGTTTTATATATTAACAGGTGAAGGCTCAATTTCTGTTGATAATGAATCAAGTAAGATTACATCTGGAGATTGCGTAATCGTACCACATCATGCTAATTCGAGAAGTATACATGCAGACACGGATTTGGAAATTCTGGCTGTTCAGGGGTTAAAGTAATTTCCTCCACACATTATATTGATGATTATAAAGTATAGTAAACTTTTAATCAAAAATCCAACTCATTTAAAAAATAATTTAGGCAAGAATTTGGGTACACTCTTTTTATAATCAGTATAAGCAGGATATTTTCCGCTGCTTATGCTTTCAGTCAACTGAGAGCTTCCGATGAACAGGAGAACTAGCAGGACCGGTCCTGCCAGGGTAAAATTAATCCATTGGCCGGATGCAGCTACCCCAAAGAAATAAAAGCTTATCCAAACACCCTGTTCGGATGCATAATTCGGATGCCTCATATATCTCCATAACCCCTCAGTCATAA
The DNA here is from genome assembly GCA_041479075.1 of Bacteroidia bacterium. Classification (GTDB taxonomy): domain Bacteria; phylum Bacteroidota; class Bacteroidia; order Bacteroidales; family VadinHA17; genus LD21. The sequence continues at coordinate 5,573 of JBGOXH010000123.1, forward strand.
AACCTTTCCCCAGCGATTTTTCATAGAGTTTCCCTCCTTTCTGTCCATATTTTTTTATCTGGTGAAATTTGAAGAGCTGGTCATCTGCAATACTTTCTGCTATAAGAAAGGTTATCATCAGAATTGTGGCTGCAAGGTCAATTACATTCATCGATTTATCAGGGTAAAGAGAAGCAAGCAACAGTGGAGATGAAAATAAGAATATCAGGATGTTCTGGTATAATGAAATAAAAAACAAATTGAATAACCCGAATCTTAATCTGCCTTTCAGTGCAGGATTTCTCCTCATTATTTTCCACCTGTAATCCTCCTCACCTTTCCACGGAACAATATTATATCCCCCCTTACGGGAAAAATTATAGCTAAGGCGTAATCCCCATAATGTGACCAGTGAAGCCATGACATATAAACGCGGTGACGGGGAATCTGCCACCGTAATCCAGCTGTAAACTATGGGAATCAGGCTCCATAATTTATCGACCTGACTGTAATTGAGGGTAATTTCGCTTACCAGGAAGCATGTCATGGCGACTATTATCATGACTAGAACCCATGTGGAAACAAGGTTCTGGAATTGAGGATCTAATGAAGATAAAATTTTGGGAAAGAGGCTTATAAAGAAATAATGAATCATAAGCAGTAAATCTTAAGGTTTTATTTTTTCAAACAGACCAATAAGTTTTGTGTTATATATTTCAATTATTTGAGGTTCATGTTCTCCTATTGGCTTAACTGGTATTAAATCAATTACTTCCGCCGGAGTAAGCCCAGACTTGTACATAAGATTCAGGGAGGCAATGATTGTTTCATAAATTGATTTCTTGCTCTCTTCATCTATGAGGCCTATTTTGCCGCCAATCTCTGCAAGTTCTCTCCACTGGAACCAGAAATATGTCGGGAGCATTGCAGACATGATTGCATAGCTTTCAAGTTTTTCTTCTGAGACTTCAAAGGTCGTACCCAGAGTCTTCAGTATATCAAGTACAACTTGTTTTTGTGATGTATCAAATCCTGCTGCAAATGTTACAGGATTATATCCCTCATTGATATATGAAGTAGCATTTGGAATCAGTCTAACCAGGTTCTTTACATGCCCCAATTTCGATGATAACTTGGGCATGTTTATTTTTGGAGCAAGGGAGATGACTACCGCCTCTGGTTTGACATACTCTTTTATTATTTCAAGGGTATCCATAACTACGGGTGGATGCAGTGAAATGAAAACAATATCTTGTCCTGCAACACCTTTTGCATCATCAATTTCAATTTGCGGGAAAAGCTTTTTAAGGTTAGTTAGAACTTCCGCATTTGTGTCTGTAACGATAACTTTTTCGAATTGTACATTTTTATTCTTAAAACCCTGCAGAAGAATTTTTGTTACTCTTCCGCCACCGATAAAACCAATTGAGTGTTTCATAGTATATGTTATTAATAGTAAGATCCTTAATAATTTACTTTTGAGTTTCAGGCTTTAATATAATGAACTGATCATTAATTAAATAAATTATTGATGTCAAGACGCTTAAAACAACTGAGAGGTCAAAAATAGTATATGCGACTCTGACAACCTGGTAAATCAGATTAAACTTTATCATCATTAGTAACCCTGAAAGTACAGCCAGAATTAAAAACAGTGCCTGAAGTTTGCTTAGCAGGGAATATGACGGATTCTCTTTTTTCATCCTGACCCAGGTATATGCTCCTGCAAATAATGCAAGAATTGTTATTATGAAATGATTTGTATCAAAGGTCAACCTGTCAGGCAGGACATAGCTGTTCACATCAGACTTAAGATAAACAAGAGCAAGCCCGGCAATAAGCAAGCCGTAAACTATTAAAAGATGTTTTGAACTTACAAGGAAGAAGTTTTGTTTTTTGTTTACATAACAGGCTACTGATATTAAGATGGTCAAAAGAAGGAATACTATTGCCGGGTACTCAAATGATTTGATATACTGTTCCCTAAAAGCGGATAATCCGACCATAAAACCACTCATATTTAGTCTTTTGTATTGCGGTTCCATCACAGGTTTAGCTTCATTATCAAATGGATATTTTACGACCAGTCCGTAGAAAATATCAGATTTGAAAGAATGACAATCTGTGCAGCCATTTATACCAAGGCCTGCATTTGCAGGAAATACATCATGACTATATTTATAAACTGATGCATAAGGTGATGATTCCCATTTCTCCTTATCAAGCATTTTATAATCCTTCCCGTTAAGATACATCCTGTCATTATTTACCCATACAACCTTTTTCCCTGACAGGTCGTATCCTAAATCAGTAAGGCATGCCGTCACGGAATTAATAAATGCATCTATTTCCTCCGGAGTATTAACTTCAGGTATAGTATCATGATTATTATCTGCAATTTTTGCCAGTTCGGGATATTTTGACTTATCTTTTCTGTGGGCAATCCACATGTTGTAAATATCCTTTTGTTTTGGCTGATTGAGTCCTGTTTTCCCTTCTGTATAAATTCCTGGCCATGCGCTGTGCACTGCATTTACAGGGAAAATCTGGCCTTTATATTTTGCATATTCCGGGATGAAGGGATCTGAT
>JBGOXH010000099.1:0-9677 GCA_041479075.1 Bacteroidia bacterium
CAACAAAATAAATGTCAGCATCACTTGTTCTGCGATGTATCCAGGATAGTTTTGAATCAAGAGGAGGACTAAATTCGACATCTCTGGAAACTCCTGATATAGAGAGAATTCGGGGAAGCGATAATCCCCATATAACTTTGCCTTTACTGAAGGAGCGCTGAGTGCGGCTTATCCCATCGAGATCGCCCCATAAGTCAAAAACAAGTTCCTTAAACTGGATTTCTGAAGCAGGGTAGCCTGTAAGTCCGGGAGTTCTCAGCGGTTTTCTTCCTGTTACAATTGCTCCACCGGCAACCAGCTCATGGATCTTCTGAAGGACAGGTAATGTCATTTGATCAGTATTGGGAAGCACAAGCACCTTATAGCTCATACCATCCGGCAAGGAAAGCTTACCATCCGGATCTACCGACATTCTGTTCAGTAAAGCGTCAGCGTTAATATAGTCATAATCAAATCCTTCGGGAGGAGCAGGATCCAGTCCTTCACCCCAGATGGGCATTGTTGAAGGAGCTCCCTCATTAAGGAGATAAACAATGTCTGCCACAAACAAACCCTGCTGAAGCATATATGAATTGCGTGCCAGATATGTCATGAACGGAGCAGCCTGTTCTGCCCATGTTATATTCCTGTTTATATGGGTGCCAACCATAGTATTACCCGGTTTGGTATCGATCGGCTGATGAGCTGAAGTGTGAAAAACAAAGCGGTTGATTCCCTGGGTAAACCAGTAATCACCAATTTTTTTAAGAGTATAGGGTGATTCAAATCCCCCTCCGGTAAAAGATTCAGCAGCTGCAAGAGTCTTACCATATACATGTGAAGCAGATACAGCTCCACGCACATCCTGGTAATACATCAGCTCGGGATGAAGTGCTCTGTACCAGAACTCACCCATAGGGATATCGACATATTTTTTGCAGAGAAGAGCATCTTCAAGTATTTCAAGAGAAACTCCGGATGCTTCACCATAAGTTTTAATTCCTTGTTTATGAAGGTATTCTGTAATTACAGCATAATGATTTTCGGCAAACATGTCTGCCAGAGTTCGCCGGAAATCCCAGAGAAACCTGTCACTGATTTCACTGCTTCCTACAACCCTGCCGGATAAACAAGGTATGTATGGTGTGGGATCGTATCCTCTTCTTTTTGTGAATTCTTCACTCATTTTATCGGTCCAGTTCTGCATCCCGGCTTCCCAGCTGTCAAGTAAAACATACTGCAGACTCTTACCATAAAGTGTACCCAGTACACTTATTAATGGATCTGTATAGTTTTTTATATATGCTTCGGTATATTCCCTGCTGAGCTTATCGACCTCGTATCCGGAACCCGTTGAAACTGCAGGTCTGTTTTTTGAGCCTGTCAGTGAGTATCCGAAACGCATTACAGTCCAGTTTCCTTCCAGAACTTTCCATTTAAGAGTTCCATCCGGTAACATTGCGGAAGTCAGATCAATAACTTTTGCCGGATCAATTGCAGAAGATGAAAGTACATTTGATGACGATACAGATTCATAGTTAAACAAATGATAAAAGCCTGCTTTATCTTCCCATCTGTTTATCCTTGCTCCGGTGTGAATCTTCATTTCACTGAAGGTGTAAACAGAGTCGGGGAGTGTGGTAGTTTCAGCCATAACCTCAGCCGGTTTCATCGGAGCGCCTGTAAATTCGAACCTGAAAAACTTCGCAGATACTGGTGGAAACGAAATTGTTTCGACCTTGCCGGCACGATATAATTGTACTCCTGGTAATACTGCAATTGTTTGAAAATCAATTACATTATCACTGACTTTCAGAGTACCGACTGGTATTCCGTTCCTGCTCGCCAGAGTTATCGCCTGGACTTTAATTGGCTTATCATATGAGAACTGGATCCAGACAAGTTTTTTATCTTCCCCCGAACGGATTTGTGCAGAAGTGTTCAGATCATCATCCAGAAGAGCATCGCCATTGAAAGTACCTTTTGCAGTTGTTATGACCGGGACAGTCTGAAAATTTACATCATCATCAGGTGGTGCAGGGAATGCCAGAACGATATAATCTTTATAGAACTTGGGCTCTTTGTTATTGGGCTGAGCCGATCTTGACATATTCCTGATTGGTCCTTCATTGGAAGGAGGCGACGGCAATATACCGGTAAAATTCTGTGGTCCCTTGAGATTTATTTCGCTCCAGACCAGTTTTTTCATTGCCTGTTCAGGTTTTACCCATGGGCCCCCGGTGAGGCTCCAGCCGGGTGAACTGAAAATTGTCATTTCGAGGCCCAGCCTGTCGGCTTCAGATGCAGCAAAGCGTACTGCATCATACCATTCATCAGAACCGAAAAGGATTTTCTTTTCTACGGTTTGTCCCTGACCTGATGCAACATCTGCAAGCTGCATGCCGCCAATACCGGCACGTTTCATCCATTCCAGATCTTTTGTTATGCCATCTTTTGTGATATTACTGTTGGTCCAATGCCACCAGGTTCTTGGTTTTGCAGATTCAGGCGGGTTCTTAAAATCTTCTTTAAGGTTTTGAGAATAGGAGAGTTGGGACAAACCAAAATAGGTCAATAATACAAATGCTGCCGGTTTTAAATTCATGATCTATTCAAAAATGGTTGGTATTTAATTTCTTTAAATACCCCCTTCCCAACCTTCCCCCACAGGGGAAGGAGTTTCAATCTTCCCGCTCTGCGGGATAAGAAAGGGGGTAATATTCAATATTGAATTAATTATAATTAAACACTTTGCGAATTTAAAGATAGGATAAAAGGAGGTCAAAAAAAAAGAGGCTGTACATTTGTAACAGCCTCTTTAATATCAGTCTGAAAAAGGTTATTCGATTTTTCTTACTTTTATGGCGACAGGACCTTTTTCTCTCTGTTCAACCTCAAATTCAACAGCCTGGCCTGCCTCAAGTTCGATATGTGATTCTTCCAGGCCTGAACGGTGGACAAAGATATCTTTGTCATCTTCAGTCTGAAGGAATCCATAACCTTTAACTCTGTCATACCATTTAACAGTACCTTTCATTGTTTTAATTTTTTTTTGTTTTCAATCACATATTATCCCTTCTGGGTCCGCCGCCTCGGCGGTCGTTATTTCCACCTCTGAAATCTCTTCTTCTTTCTCCTCTTTCAATGGATTCATTAACAATAATGTTTCTTCCCTGGACTTCAGCTCCATTAAGTTCTTCAATTGCTTTTTTAGCTTCAGCTTCATTTGGCATCTCAACGAAACCAAATCCTTTGCTTTTTCCTGAGTATTTGTCAAAAATGATCTTGGCGGATGCTACTTCGCCATACTCTTCAAATAGTTCTTTGAGTTCTGCTTCATTCATTTTGAAATGAAGGCTTCCGACGTAAATGTTCATAATTTAATTATTAAAGTGTTATTAAAACCAGGTCAAAGGTCATCTTTTTTTTTGGAAACTAAAAATATTAGAGCACAATATGTTGAATTTTAGTCACTTTTTAATAGTATTTCACCTTCTGAAGGTTAATAGAAAGAGCCTTTTACTTACCTGACAGATAACAATATTTAGCCCGATTTGTTTAATATTTAGTGGATGGAGAGTCCAATTTTATAACATTCCCAGTTCTTCGAGCCATCGTGCTTATTATCCTTCTGACGGTAGCTGATGAAGATATCGTAATTATAACCTGGAATGAGACTTGCCATGCTATAGAGCTTTAGACCTTTTTAAGCACTTTGTATAAGTCCTGGATTTCGTTCACAAGATTACTCAATAAGCGATGATTTTGATCAGCAAATCGTGCTGTTACGTATTGAGCATAAAGTGCCATATTATCCTCAACACTCTTTACTCCCGTATCTTTTAAGAAATCATCTCTGAATTCATTAAACCTGTTATGAGATCCGATAAATGCCATAATTTCTTAATTAGATTACTACTTATTTTTTCTTCTGTTTCTTATGGTGAAATTAGAAAATCAAACCATGGATCAGATCAAAATTAAAGTCAATTATTCTTTTGCCCGGCAACAGCCTTTTTTGCTGCCTCGAGATGAAGCAATACTTCATGATTATAGTTAGTATCCTTCATTCTTAAATCCCAACTTTTTTGGAGAATCTCTAATGCTTCTTTAAATTTCCCTTGCTTAAATAATCCCCAACCTTTTGTATCCAAATACTCATAATTATCAGGACTTAAATTCAGCGCCTTATCAACTAAATCCATTCCCTCATTGACATTACGATCTTTGTCAATTAGGAAATAAGCTAGAATATTCATTCTTGTTGGATTTATAGGTTCTAAAGAGAGTGCCTGCTGATAGTACTTTTCTGCTTTATCCATAATACCTGACTCAGAGTAAATCCAAGCTAAATTTGTTGTTATATCTTGATCAGACCAAGAGTTTTCTCTAACTGTAGTTATGAATTTCTCAATATATCGGTTTGCTGCAACTGTGTCTCCTTCAGTTAATGACAAAATTGCTTGGCTTCCTAGTAAAAAGAAATGATCAGGAAAATCACGTTCTGCTTTTTTATAAAGGTCTTTCTCTTTTTTATACTTACCAGTTTTATGATATGCACGTCCAAGTTGAATATAATCTAATACCCATGAAGGTTTTGAATCCCATTTATTATATATCTCAAGTGCTTTTTCAAATTCTGGGATTGCTTTATCATATTGAAACAATTCTTCAAGATAATCACGACCTATTCCATAATAAACCATAGGTAATTGATCATCAATTTCTAGAAGTTGTCTAAAATACTTAATTTCTTCATATGGAGTTTCAAAGAACATGGCATATGAGCGATTTGCCCAGAGTTTTAACTGCATCGGCATCTGCTCTCTTTTTCTATAAACTTTGAGACACCATTTTTTCCCTTCCTCCCTATTACCAGAATTAGAATATGCTGATGCAAGCCTTAAAGCTGCAAAATTAAAATTTGAGTCAATGGCTAATGCTTGCAAAAACAATTTTATGGCTGTGGGCATATCATATTTCTCAAAAGCAATATTTCCATACATGAAATATCTGTATGCTTCTGGAGAGTTAGTATATGTAGATGTAAAAGGCTGAAAGTCGGGAGACAATTCCTTTTTTAGTTTAGATAGAATAAGAAAGTCTGTTACTTTCTTTCTAAGGGAATCGGTGATGTCAAAGATTGATTCTTCTTTATTTGATCCATCTATTTCAACAGATTTTAAAACCTCCTCAGTCTCAGTGTCAATTAACTTTGCATTTACACGCAGCTTATTACCTGCCCGTTGTATACTACCATATATGAAAATATCAGCATTAAGTTTCTGAGAAATTGTACCAGCAATGGAAGGTGTTAATGTAGCGTAATTTGTTATTCCTTTACTTTGCATCAAAGATTTTACCGATTCTGTTTGTCTGATACTTATATCTTCAGGATTATCCGAAAGGGTGGTTATTAACATATCCTGAATGCCATCCTGCCAGACATTCCATGTAGTGTCATTAGTCATATTTTGAAACGGCATTACAGCAACAGAGATTTTGCCTTTGGCTCTAAGGTTTTCAAGTGTATCCTTTTTGAATATTTTAGGATAAGCAAGAATTGCTGCAATTATTAAAATTGCAAAAACAGCGACTGTGGATAGTAATTTCCATTTACTTGATTTAACAGGTTTCTCCAGATCAATCTTTTTCTCATCTTCCCTGACTTCTTTAGATGGTTCTCTAACCTGATCCTTTTCTTTCACCACTTGAGATTGCTCTGTCTTCATTCCCAAAATAATCTCTTTGATAGCAAGAGCCACTTTATTAATCTGGTCACTGTAAAATGTTTTGTTCAGATTATCATTGGGGTGATCTTCATTTGCCTTTAAAGGCCGATTAACACCCGATGCTGTTTTGAACACAAAATCCATTGCACGCAATATACTCCCTGTTTCTTTCTCGAAAAGTTTTACATCTTCCGGTTCAAGATCGTGTATCCGTATCGGAAGAATCCTGCTTGCTACATTACCGCTCCTCAGTTTAACATCCTTCCCAAAATGATCGTTTTCAGTCATTTTAAGAAATGCCAGAAACTCGTATTGCCACGCATAGCTGTTGGGATCGCAATAGGTCTGGGAAAGAACAGGTATAAAAATGAGACACTTTAGTTTACCCTCAAGACTCTTGTCGACATTATGTGTCTCCTGAAGGCGGTCATGTGGATTTTCATCTAAATATACTGAGACATCCTCCTTAAAAGTAGCTTCAAGCTCTCCCTTAAGATTATCAACAAACTTAGTTACCCAGCCATCGTGCTTGTTATCTTTCTGGCGGTAGCTGATGAAGATATCGTATTCGTATCCTGGGATGAGGCTTGCCATATTTTTTTAATAGAAATTTAAAATATTTTATAACATATTATTTTCTTCAAGCCATTTCCTCACTCTTTCATGCTCTGCCTGGTATTTTGCTTCCATGCTTTTCAGGAGCGTTTGAAATCGTTCTTCGTTATGGATGCTTGCAAGCATGGGGTCGTATTTTAAAAGAGTTATCCGATATAAAGGGAAAGAATTCAATTTATTCAATTCATCCAGACTTTGGTAGGCCTTTCCTTTGTCACCTTTAAAAGCATATGTAATTGCCAGAACAATATGAGCCTGCCCCCATTGTGCTTCACTCCTATAGAGTTTTATACTTTCTTCAGAATATTTTATCTGCTGGTTTAAATAGTACTCTGCCTCTTTAAATTTGCCCACTTTCCAAAAGGCGTATCCAACGCGATACGATTGCCGAAGATTCAGTACGCCACTTTTTTTATAATACTCAACCAGCTTCTTAGCATGTATATACGCTTCTTCATCATGACCTGAACCTACATTATACAAAATCATATCATGTAAATAGGTTGAATCAATTTCATTCTTCTCAGCCAATCTAAATGCCTCTTCAAAATTTCCAATGCTGAATTCCAACATTGGTAAAGAACGAGAATATAATGTTTTATTACCATCCAGAGCAAGTGCTTCCTGAAAATATTGTTTTGCTTTTTCAATGAATCCGACATTCTCGTATACACCACCTAAAGTACGTAACATAGCCGGACGCTCATCTCCACTTATAAGTTTTAATGCTTTATGATAGTTGTCGATAGCTTTAACCAGATCAAATTTTATCGTTCCAAAAATGTATCCCTTAGCATAATATGCATAGTAATAATTTGGATTTATTTTTAGTGCCTTATCATAATTATCTAACGCTTCTTCAAAGTGTCCATTTTCCTGGTAGACTCGGCCTTTTGTATAATATGCTTCATCAAGCTGATCATCAAATGAAAGAGCTTTATTGGCCATAACAAGACAAGTATCCAGAAAGTTTTCTTTATAATAGTTTGACCAGTAATACCTGTCAGCATATATCCAGCCCAAGCCAACATAGGCCTTGGCAAAAGCAGAATCTAATTCAATGGCAACCTTATAAAAAGTAACAGCTTTCTGATAGGTATTCAGATCCCGGGTTTTCTCATAATCCATCCGATACTCGTTCGCTATCAGGTATTTATCATATGCTTTCAGATTGGCAGTAGGACTTTTTTCTATGAGTTGTCTTTCATCAGGACTAATTGTTGCCTTCAACGCTACAGCTATTGCCTGGGCAATTTGGCTTTGTGTTCCATAGATATCTTTAGTATCCTGAATTTCCTTCTCATATGATTCGGCCCACAGGTGTTTATCGCTCTTGCCCTCAATAAGTTGTACCCTTAACCTGTAAGAATTGCCATATTTCTGTCCGCTTCCTTCGACAATATAATTCACATCCAGTTCCCTGGCAATTTTAGGAATACTGGGTTTGACTACACCTCTGTATTGTTCCGTGGATGTACGCGAAAGTACCTTGCTGAACGCTCCTATTTTTTCAAGATTATTAAGGATTTCTTCCATTATTCCATTGATGAAATAAGTATTCGAGTCACTCGGGCTGTCATTATAAAATGGTAAAACCGCAATGGATTTTTCAAGCTGCTCCTGTGGCTTAAAAACTTTTGGAACAATGAAATACCCAAGTACTATTAATACCAATAATATTAAAATTCCTGCAATAATTTTTGTTCTCAGATTCTTCTGAGGTGCAGGTTTCGCTTCAAAATCTCGCTTTGAAACTTCTTCTGTGTGCTGACTATGTTTTTTGATTGCGGTAATAATCTCTTTAACTGCATTTGCCACCTTATTGACCTGATCACGATAGTATGTTTTATTGAGGTTTTTATCAGGATTATCCGAGGGATTTAATGGTCGATTAACTCCTGCTGAATTATAAATGAACTCAATACTACGAAGGACACCACCAAGTTCAGTTTCAAGAAGAGATTTATCTTCAGGATCGAGATCATGGATCTTAACAGGTAATATCCTGCTGGCTACATTTCCACTTGTAAGTTTTATATCTCTTCCGAACTGATCTTCCTTTGCCAATTTATTAAATGCACAAAGCTCATGCTGCCAGGCGTAGCTTTTTGAATCACAATAGGTTTGAGAGATGACAGGAATGAAGATCAGGCATTTTAATTTGTCTTCAAGGCTTTTGTTAACATCATGTGTTTCAAGTAATCCATCATGAGGATTCTCATCAAAGTATATGGAAATATCCTCTTTAAAGGTGGCTTCAAGTTCTCCCTTTAATTGGTTAACAAATTCAGTTACCCAGCCATCGTGCTTATTGTCCTTCTGGCGGTAGCTGATGAAGATGTCGTAATTATAACCTGGAATGAGACTTGCCATAATGCAACTATGATTTTACACTGTCTCTGATATGAACTTAGATCAATAACAAAATTAAACTTTTGTACTATTAATAGCAATTTTATTTTGACATGGCTTCAAGACACCCAGTACCCAGCACCTAGTACCCAGCACCTAGTACCTAGTACCCAATTCTCCTACTTCCTTATCCTGATATATATATGTTTTATATTATTCATCCCAGAATCTCTTTCATCAATCTCAAAATTAAAAGATCTGATCAGTGGAGTGAGCTTGGCAAATCCGAAATTTCTTGGATCAAAATCGGGTTGTTTCTTCAGGATAAGATTTCCTACATCACCTAAATAAGCCCATCCATTGTCATCAGCCAAATCTGAGATTGAGGAAGATATGAGCTGCTTTGCCTTTGTAATCTGGAACTGACGATCATTCTCTTCTTTTACCTTTTCTGATTTAACAGGTTTTCCCTTTCTCCTTTTTGAAGAGATTGTTTCTTGTACTGAAACAGGAGAATTAATGATTTCGATATAAATGAATTTATCGCATGAAACGATAAATGGAGAGGGTGTTTTTCGTTCACCGATACCGATTACCTTCATGCCGGCTTCCCTTAACCTTGTTGCAAGTCTCGTAAAGTCACTGTCGCTCGATACAATACAAAAACCATCCACTTTCCCTGAATAGAGAATGTCCATCGCATCGATTATCATTGCAGAATCGGTGGCATTCTTACCCTGAGTATAACTGTATTGCTGTACCGGAGTTATTGCGTTTGCGAGAAGTACTGATTTCCATCCTGAGACTGTTGGTTTTGTCCAGTCGCCATATATTCTTTTAAAGGTCGGAGTTCCATACTTGGCAATCTCTTCAAGCATCCCTTTTACGTTAGTATAAGGGATATTATCAGCGTCAATAAGAAAAGCAGTTCCGTCTGCAGTAGCATTTCCCGTTAAAACATATTTGGTATCGGCTTGATTTAATGTCATAGGGAGCACG
>JBGOXH010000042.1:0-14651 GCA_041479075.1 Bacteroidia bacterium
CAGGAACAGGGTTTAACATTTATGCAAATCTGGTAATTAATGCAACCGGTGTTTTTGCTGACGAAATTCACAGGATGGATAATCCATTATCAAAGCCGACAATCCGTCCCAGTCAGGGTGTACATGTTGTCATTGATAAATCATTTCTTCAGAGCGAATCTGCTATTATGATTCCAAAAACAGATGATGGACGGGTTCTGTTTGCAATTCCATGGTACGATAAAGTAGTCATTGGCACTACCGACACACCGCTTGACCTTATCTCACTTGAACCAAAAGCTCTTAATGAGGAAATTGAATTCATCCTTAAAACTGCAGGTAAATATCTCACTAAACCTCCATCCAGGGCCGATATTCTTTCTGTATTTGCCGGGCTGCGGCCTTTGGCTGCCAATCCTGCAAATCCTTCATCCACCAAGGAGGTTTCGAGAAGGCATAAAATAACTCTTTCAAAATCCGGGCTTCTCTCAATTATCGGAGGTAAATGGACATCTTACCGGCGAATGGCTGAAGAAACGATCGACAGGGGAATAAAAGCAGGTAAGCTTGAAAAGAGGAGATGTGTTACCAGAAATTTCAGGTTGTGTCAGGATAATACAATGAGCAAAACAGATCGTCTTAAAATTTATGGTAATCAATCAGATGAAATTGAAATAATGATTGAACAACAACCTGAGCTTGGTAATCTGCTCGATCCCGGGCTACCTTATACAAAAGCTGAGATTATCTGGATTTGCAGAAATGAAATGCCCAGAACGCTTGATGATGTACTTGCAAGAAGAACCCGTGCACTTTTTCTTGATGTAAAAGCCAGTGTCAAAATTGCTTCTGAGGTGGCAGATATTATGATGCAGGAACTTGACTTAAGTTATTCCTGGAAAGAGGAACAGCTGAGAGATTATAATAAACTGGTTTTAAACTATTTATAATTACTATGAAAATCAATTTAATCATACAGATATGAAAAAATTCATTCTTGCGCTTGATCAGGGAACGACCAGTTCAAGGGCAATTATTTTTGATCATGACGGTTTACCAGTGGCAACAGCTCAGAAGGAATTTAAACAATACTATCCAAAACCCGGTTGGGTGGAACATAATCCGGATGAGATCTGGTCGACGCAGGCTAAGGTAGCACTGGAAGCTATAAAAAAGGCAAGACTTAAAAGTGTAAACATTGCTGCAATTGGTATAACTAACCAGCGGGAAACAACAATCGTTTGGAACAGGAGTACCGGCAAACCTGTTCATAATGCAATCGTCTGGCAGGACAGGCGAACATCCGATTTTTGTGATCAACTGAAGAAAAAAGGTTATGGACAGAAGATCCTGGATAAAACCGGACTTGTAATTGATGCTTATTTTTCTGCAACTAAAGTCAGATGGATACTGGATAATGTTAAAGGAGCCAGGGCTCTGGCGGAAAGCGGAAAGCTTGCAATGGGGACAGTCGATTCATGGCTTATCTGGAACCTGACGCAGGGGAAGCTTCATGTTACGGATGTGTCGAATGCTTCAAGGACAATGCTATTCAATATTCATACTCTGAAATGGGACAATGAGCTACTGAAAATATTCAATATCCCTGCAAGCATGCTGCCGGAAGTTAAATCCTCGAGTGAGATTTATGGAAAGACAAAAGATCTGTTCTCAACAGCAATTCCTGTTGCAGGAATAGCAGGCGATCAGCAGGCTGCTTTGTTCGGACAGATGTGCATAGATCCGGGGATGGTCAAAAATACTTATGGCACAGGTTGTTTTATGATGATGAACATTGGGACTAAACCTATTAAATCAAAAAGCAAGCTGCTGACAACTGTTGCATGGAAAATCGGAAACCGGACAAATTACGCACTTGAAGGAAGCATTTTTATTGCTGGTGCCGTAGTGCAATGGTTACGTGATAGTCTTGGGATTATTAAAAAATCATCTGATGTTGAAAAGCTTGCTGCAAAGGTTAAAGACAGTGAAGGAGTCTATTTTGTTCCCGCATTCGCGGGACTGGGAGCGCCTTTCTGGAATCAGCATGCACGTGGAACGCTCACCGGTATTACACGAGGTTCATCAGCAGCTCATATTGCACGGGCAGCGCTCGACAGTATTGCATATCAGACTCTTGAAGTGCTGCTGGCAATGAAGAAAGACTCAAAAATTGATATTAAAGAGCTCAGGGTGGATGGCGGAGCAACGGTAAATAACAGTCTTATGCAATTCCAGGCCGACCTTCTCCAGGCAAATGTTGTGCGACCAAAGATTACCGAGACAACTGCATTGGGAGCAGCTTATCTTGCCGGACTTGCAGTTGGTTATTGGTCTGATTTAAAGGAGATCAGAAAACAATGGCAGGTCGATCGTGTTTTTAAACCAGGCATCAAAGATAAAGAAACACACATATTAATAAAAGGCTGGCGCAGAGCCGTTAAAACTGCCGAAACCTGGGCAAATGAAAAATAATCTTAAACCTTAAATTATGAACAAGTTTTTTGCAGAATTTTTCGGTACCGCCATGATCCTTGTTTTTGGGAGCGGAGTAGTATCTAACGTACTTTTATCTAAAACTAAAGGAAACAATAGCGGCTGGATAGTGATTTCATTCGGATGGGCTGTCGGAGTTTTCACCGGCGTTCTTATTGCAGCCTCAGTGAGCGGGGCACATTTAAATCCGGCGGTTACGATAGCACTTGTGCTTGCAGGTAAGTTTTCAGTTTCCCAGGCGCCATTATATATATGTGCACAGCTGCTGGGAGCAATGTTTGGCTCCGGACTTGCCTGGCTTGCGTATAAGAAGCATTTCGACGCAACAGATGATGCCGATGCTAAGCTGGCTGTATTCTGTACTATGCCGAATATCAGGAGCTACTGGTATAATCTGATCACCGAAATAGTTGGAACATATATTCTTGCTCTTGCAGTGCTTTATATGGCTCAGCCTGAAATTGGTCTCGGAGCATTAAATGCTTTACCGGTAGCAATTGTTGTTCTGGGTATTGGCCTTTCTCTTGGAGGTCCGACAGGTTATGCTATAAATCCTGCACGTGATCTTGGTCCACGCATAATGCATTTCTTACTTCCAATTAAAAACAAGCGTGACAGTGACTGGGAATACTCCTGGGTGCCGATAGTAGGTCCTATAATTGGAGCATCGCTTGCAGCTTTAATGTTTGTAATTTTTAAATAAATAAATTTTGATTACTTTTGAATCCGAAATCAGCTAGTTGTTTTAAATGATTGACCGGGTATCTGATTTATTTAAGTTTTGAAATAACAAAAGTCAATTTATTTTGTTTACTAATTATTAATGATTTAATTCTATAACCATGAAAAAGATTTTAATGTTATTAACAGTTGTGCTTTTTGCAGCATCACAACTTATGGCTCAGGATCCATCTTTCCAAAAAGGTGATAATGTAATAAACCTGGGTATTGGATTTGGGTCCCCAATATATCATGGGACCGGTTATAAAATGGCAGTACCTCCTATATCAGCATCTTATGAATTTTGTATTGTCGATGGAATAGCGAAGAAAGGAGCAGTAGGAATTGCCCCTTATATAGGTTTCTCTTCATATAAATGGAAATATGGTGATTGGGGCTACAGGTATTCGAACATTATTTTAGGTGCAAGAGGCGCTTTTCATTATCCTTTCGTGGATAAATTGGATACTTATGCTGGTCTGTTACTTGGCTGGAGGATAACATCTTCAAGTGATATTGGGACAGTAAATACTGAATATGGTTATAATACAAAATCAGGTGGTTTTCAGCATGCTGAATTTATTGGTGCCAGGTATTATTTTGCAAACAACTTTGCAGGATTTGCTGAATTAGGTTATGGTATTTCCTGGTTTACTTTCGGTTTATCCTTCAAATTTTAGAAGTTATTAACGCCTTATAAAAAGGGCAGTTCACAAATGTGGACTGCTTTTTTGTTTCATAAAGTCGATGTCAAAAAAACCTTGTCTCGCTTAAAGGTGTGGAGTGAGAACTATTTCATGATCCTCTGTATATTAACAAATCCACTATCTATTAGTAATGGGAATTAAAATCAAGGCGAAAAGTTTTTTCCGCTTCACAGGGTTTTTGGCAGAAATTTAAAATGTTCTGTTAAAAATCAGAAAAAGTCAATGCATTAGTTAGAGGAAGATCATCCTCCTTTACAATATAACATCTCTTTTTTTCAGGGAATTTCTTTTCAAGCATTTCAGCCAGGGTGAGATTTGTGTGTTGAGTCGGATTTTTATCAACTGACAAAAGAAGCTTTATTGCAGTCGATCTGTGCACTTCGTAAAATTCCTTATTTTCCATGATTATTAATTAGTTAAATAATTCAGTCTTAATAGTTCAGTTAATACTACCTCCGGAAGCTAAGATCGTATAAATAAATTATAGTTGCAAATGTTTTTATTAAACGCAAATGCTTAATGGTTTCTTCTGGTTTTGTACCAAATCCCCAGTCGCGTTTATGTATGGCATGAGGATTATTTCATGATCCTCTGCGGAGGTGCTTGACAAAGAAAAAATTTGGATTTACTTTTTTAATCAGAGTTTCTGTTCAGTCTCTTTGGTCAAATCACCCTATTTTTATTCAAAGCTTGGCTTAAAACTGGCATAAACAAAAAAACTTGCAATTTTAATTTGCAGAGATTGATCTTCTTCTTGAACTTTACTCGCCGGGATAATACAGTGTAAAGTTAAGAGAAGGCATCACTGTATCGTGTTATTAAAATTAGTTAAACTCCTTTTTTCAAGTTTTTCGGAAAGTATCATTATCCCCTGGCCTTAGCTTTAGATACCAAGCCAGAAACTGATTTTCACCATAAACACATTGGTTGGCTGCACTTCAAACAGGTTGTTAAAGTTATGGCTAAAGGAAGAAATATAATCACTTCCCATACTGTTACGGTTATTTTCCCATACCAGGTAAATGGTGGAGCCTGGTCGATATTCCCATCTGGCCACCAGGTTTGATCTGAACTGACGGAAACTGAAATCAGGATTACTGAATGTATAGGAAGCAGTACCTTCATTCACACTATAAGTGTTTGTGAGTTGATTGAACTGGATCTCCGTGTCAGTATAACTGTGGTAGCGATCTTTTAAATTGCCGGCATGGGGATTGGCTGTCCGTTTGAAGTCACTGTATGTTCCAACTGAGATAAAAGGACTGCCGTAATACTGAATGGATATATCTGGGGTGATATTGTAATTAAAGCGGAATGTAAAGCTATATGTCTGTTGCCTTATCCGTGCCATTATATACTTCAGTTCATTTTCAGCTTTTTTTTGGGTTACATAAAGAAAATTATCAGTGTTGTTTGTGTATTTAAAATCGCTGATAATATAAATATGATTTCCAAGTCGAAAATTCAAGGCTGGTTGAATGGAATATAACCGGGAGACGCCATCATTACTGACAATACTGTTATTTTTAAGAGTGAAAATCACTCTGTTTGACTTATTGGTATTGAACAGGATGGTATTTTCCCAGTATGATGAAAGCCGGAATGCAGGACCGCCACGCAATAACCGTGTCTCCAATTCAGAAAACACATACGATTCGGTTATGGACAGATCAACCCGGTTGCTGAACTGGGTTATGAATTGTACACTAAGATCGTTATAGGTGTTTAAACCGCCATAATTCCATGAATTTTTTTGTCCAAGTGTCAATGTATAATTACGTAGCAACCACTTTGGTTGGGTCTGTCGGATTCCCATATTGGTCTGGTTTTCCACTACATCAGCCATCAGGAGGTAGCCAAGATCATTGAGATCGAATCCGGGCGACCACCAGCGGACTTTTTCAGAGAAAATAAAGCGTTTATCACCTTGCCGGCCGGCGCTCAGGTAACCACCTGTTCCCGTAAGTGATCTTCTGCTACTGTCAACACCCAGATAACTTGAAACATCGGGACGCTGGTAGTAATGTTGTGCATTCCTTTGCAGATCCACAATTGCTTCTTCTTTTCCAGTGATATGGCTCATCAAACCCCTGAAATCGATAAAATACTCCCGGTTTTTCGTATAATGTAGAAAGTCAATTCCCGCCGTATACGCATTCCGGTTCAGGAAATCCAGTTGTGGATCATTAATAAAACGATTAGTGGAAGTGAACATGATTCCAAACTGAGTGTTTCCCTTGTTGGCTGTTTTTTGAATACGTCCGATCAGATAATTGGTCAGCGGTTCCACCACCGGACGCGTTTCCACTCCGTCTTCAGTAAGATTTGCTCTTTCCTGGCGGGTAGTACTCTGCAGGATGCCCACGGAAATGCCATTCCTGGTTGTGCCCGTTAGTTTCACTGCATTGATGATGTTGATAAACTCTGGATTCTTTGAAAAGGAGGTAACATTGTCCACCTCAGGCGAATATGAAGGAACGTGGCCAATACGGCGGGAATAGAACATAAGATTATTGTCGGCTGAAAAATCAAATATATGTTTTCCTTCAAGGAAAAAAGGTCGTTTCTCATCATAGAATGTCTCCAGGGCAGTGAGGTTCATAACCGAAGGATCTGCCTCAACCTGCCCGAAATCGGGATTGATAGTAATGTCCAATGTAAAGTCTCCAACCCCGATTTTACTATCGATCCCGACATTTCCGTTCCACCGGGTGTTTTTGGAATAAGGGCTTCCTGGAATTGCCGGCTCCGAAGTCACTTTGCCGGCAAAATATGGTAAGAACTCCACCAGCCTGGATTTGCGCACACCTTCAAGGCCAACTAACATGCCAAATGAATAAACATGACCGCTGTTTTTTCTTGGTATCAGGCTCCACTGATCCACTTCCTGAATACGTCTTATTATGCGTCTTACGTGCAGACCCCATACCATATTGCTGTCCGCTTGGTTATACCGCAGCTGGTTAAATGGAATCCTGAATTCAACGGTCCAGGATGAATCATTCACAGAGGTCTTTCCCTCCCAGACGGCGTTCCAGTTTATATTTACAGACAAATTGTCTGTAACAATTAAATCAGTTTTGTTGCCTCCGGCATTGATGTTAAATTCAGGAGCGGCCCGAAAGTCGTGATAAGTGTCAAAGGCTACGCTGATAAGGTCACCGATGGAATTGTCATCTCTGTTACCGACAAAACGGTTAATTTTATCGGGTTCGGTATCCCATGCACAAAGGGCAAAATAGATGTTCTTGTCATCATACAGGATCTTTATCCGGGTGGGAAAGGTGGGTTGAGCCCGCTCCACAGGAGTATTTTGAAGAAAATTCTGTGACCATTCGCCTTCATTCATCCAGCAAGTATCTTTGAGTTTTCCGTCAATCACTGGTGGTATCCCCTGCAACCTCTTTGTATGATAGGTGCGTTTGTATGCCTGGTCGAAGGGGATTAGATTTTCCAGATCCTGGGAATGAGCTGGAATGAATTGGAAAAGTGCTGTAACGACCCAGACCTGTATCAATCGTGATTTCAAGGATAATAACTGCACTGTTTTTTCTTTCCTATAAAAATAAGCAAGAATATACTAGCAGACACTTGCAGGATATAATTTTTATGTGAATAAAGAAACGATTGTGATAATTATTAATTAATGGTTAAGAATTGATGGTACATAAAACCAGCGATACCCTGATCAGAGTCACGTGGCTTGGCTTAAAAACAGAGCAAATGTTTCTTATATGTTTCTTATTTGAAATAGAAAGGCCTGTAAGTTATTGATTTACAGGCCTCGTCTTTACTTCTTTGTAGACAAGACGATTGAAATATCTAACCAAAGTCTAATCAAGGATATGGCTGATATAATAAAGTTGGCAGAGGTTAGCTCTTGTTTCTACTGACCATAAGGAACAAATATTTTGCAATTAGCCTGATAAAGCTTTAATTTTGATAATGAACCATATAATCAACAGTTACGGACATGGCCCATGATGTATTCATAAGTTATTCCCATAAGGATAAAAACGTTGCTGATGCCGTTTGTTCGATAATGGAAAAAAATGAGATCCGCTGCTGGATGGCACCCCGTGACATAACTCCGGGTGTGCCATTTGCAGAGGCCATCATCGATGGCATAAAAGGATCTAAAGTATTTGTACTTGTATATTCTTCCAACTCAAACCATTCTCATCAGGTTATTAAAGAAGTAGACCGGGCAGTCCACCATGGTCTGGCCATCATCCCTCTTCGCCTGGAGGATGTGCCTATGTCAAAGCAACTCGAGTACTATGTCAGCGATGTTCATTGGCTGGATGCTCTAACCCCTCCCCTGGAAAAACACATCAACAAATTGTGCCAGGTGGTACAAATGCTTCTGACCATGGATCAGGTTGACAATGATGTCATAGAAGAAGCTTTCAGGACAGAAACCATAAAGCAGGCAGAGCCAGGTAACGCTCGCAAAAGGCTTAAACTATCCAGGATTCTCATCCCTGCAGTCTCTGCACTAATTGTTGTTATTATCTTTGGTGCAGTATGGTTTTTCAAACGGCAGGCAAATATCCGCTGGGCCAGAGAGGTGGCGCTTCCTGAAATCGAGCGGCTGATCGGGGAAAACGATGTTTGGCGGAACCTTGTGGAGCCATACCGGCTGGCTGTTAAGGCAGAGGCTATTCTTGGAAAGGACACTGCTTTGTCAGCTCTCATTCATCAGTGTTCCAGACACATTGACGTCCTCACCGAACCTCCTGGGGCTAGAGTATTCATGAAGGAATACATGCACCCGGATGCCGAATGGTCCTTCCTTGGAACAACACCGTTGGATAGTGTACGTGTGCCCATCGGGATATTCCGTTGGAAGCTGGAGAAGGAAGGTTATGATACTATACTGGCAGCTGCTTCCACCTGGAATGTAGGAGGCAAGGACGATCTTATAGCTGGTTACAACCTGGTGCGAACTATGGACAAGAAAGATAGTCTTCCTGCAGGTATGGTGCGGGTACCGGCCACGGAAACTGAAGCCGGACCACTTGGAGATTTCTTCATCGGCCGCTGTGAGGTCACCAACAGAGAGTACAAGGCTTTCGTAGACGCCGGCGGATATCAAAACTGGGAGTTCTGGAAACATCCTTTCCTGAGAGACAGTCGGAACCTCACTTGGGAGGAAGCCATGGGAGCGTTTGTAGATCAGGCGGGGCGGTCTGGCCCTGCCACATGGCTTGGGGGAGACTACCCCGAGGGTCAGGGCAACTACCCGGTATCGGGTGTGAGCTGGTACGAGGCGGCAGCATACGCTGAATGGGTCGGAATGACTCTTCCCACCTCCCTCCACTGGGACGTTGCCCGGGGAGGTCTCACTCCAATGCTCCAGTGGCCCCAGCTCGGAGGCTTCGGCATCTTCGCACCCTTCACCAACTTCGGAGGGACGGGGCCCGTTCCGGTAGGGAGTCTTCCCGGGGTTACAGCTTATGGAGCTTGTGATATGGCAGGGAACGTCAGGGAGTGGTGCTGGAACGAAACCAAGGCGGGAAGGGCCATCCGCGGAGGCAGCTGGGAAGACAATACTTATGAGTTCGGGTATGAGCGACAAGCGCCTCCCATGGATCGTTCAGCCAGGAACGGTTTTCGACTGGCGCTATATCCAAATCCAGGAGCGGTACCAGAAGCGGCCTTCGAATTCCGAAAAGCATTCTTCGAGGTGGATTTCCGCTCCCAGCCGCCGGTTACCGATGCTATCTTCAAGATATACAAAGAACAGTTTTCCTATGATCAAACAGAGCTGAATCCTACTGTTGAGTCCCGGAAGGAAAACCCTGAGGGGTGGATACACGAACGCCTCTCTTTCGATGCCGCTTATGGAAAGGAGCGGGTACTGGCTCATCTCTTCCTTCCCTCCAATGGAACGCCTCCATATCAGACAGTGATCTACTTCCCCGGGAGTGCTTCCACCTGGATGCCTTCCAGCGAGGAATTGGAAAGCTACTACGAGTTCACCATGTTCCTCTCATACCTGGTAAGGAATGGCCGGGCAGTACTCTATCCTGTCTACAAGGGGACCTTCGAGCGGGGAAGTCCGGAATATATGTCTCTCCTCAATGTTCCGGAGGAAGCAAACACTTACGCCTATACAGAACTGATGGTCCAGGAGATAAAAGACCTCAAACGGAGCATCGACTACCTCCAAACCCGTCCGGACATCGACGGCAAGAAAATAGCCTATATGGGAATGAGCTGGGGAGGGTATATGGGATCTATTATCCCTGCTGTTGAGGATCGATTTGGGGCAAGCATCCTCCTGGCAGCAGGTCTGTTGGGTATGGGACGTCCAGAAGCCAACGATTTAAGTTATGTGAGTCGGGTGAAGACACCAACCCTCATGCTGAACGGCAAATACGATGTCTTCTATCCTCCCGAGACCTCATCGCGACCCATGTTAGACCTTCTTGGTACGCCACCGGAGCACAAGTGCCTTATCCTCTACGAGACCGACCATATCCCGCCCAGGGTCGAATACATCAAGGAGGTCCTG
This sequence comes from Bacteroidia bacterium, assembly GCA_041479075.1. Classification (GTDB taxonomy): domain Bacteria; phylum Bacteroidota; class Bacteroidia; order Bacteroidales; family VadinHA17; genus LD21. The sequence continues at coordinate 10,423 of JBGOXH010000042.1, forward strand.
GCCTGGCTGGACAAGTATCTGGGACCAGTGAAATAAAAAGGATATCTTTTTCATGTCAAAGCATGTAATATTCTTTATTTTGCCGTCTGGCTTTTTCTTTGCAGACAAATAGTTTGAAATATCTAACCTTGATTTAATCAGAGACATGGATGGAATAATTAGCCTTATGGAGATATTACCCTAATCCTGATTCAAATAATGATTTGAGATATTAAGTCTACTTCTCCGGAATTGTCACCAGTTGATGACCCTATATTGAGTGCAATGAACTGATCCCAAATATCGAGTCGTGCAACTTACCTGTACCAGATTGTTCAGGTAGATATTATTAATATTTTGCCCTGAATCTTGTTCCTAATCCACCGATCCCTATGGTGATACTATGAATGTTTCCACCAAAGCCGGCATATTTGTTATCAAATTGAGTAATATTATAGGAATATCTTAACCTGATGAACAAATAACCCCGCCCTAATTCGGCTGATAACAATGGAGTTTTGGAAGGACTTATTTTAAAGTCAAGGTTTAGTCCAAGCAAATATGTTGATGTAAATTCAAGTTCCACCTGGCTTAATTCGGGTACTTCGTCCAGGTCAGATTTAGTTGGACTGATATCTGTAAGTGCAAACCCGGCAAAGGGGGTAACCTTAAACGTTTTATTTTCTGTCAGGACGTATCCCAGCGAAGCTTCAGGAATGAATATTCTTACTTGTGATCCTTTTGCCCAATTACCATCTGAATAAGGAACATCACGAATTATCTTGCTGAATCCAATGTAATCTCGTAAGTACAATGCCAGTCGCTTGTAGTAAAAATCACCGGCTGCCCCAATAGGAATAGTATTTCTGTATGTTTTCGTGAGGTCGTCAGTAAAAATTCCGTATCCGGTGAAGAACTCAATTCCATAAGCCCATTTTGGTGACTTATACTTAATTTTCTCTTCTGCGGAAGGAATAAAAACATCACCTCTCACTTTCACCTTCAAACTTGATCCTGATAAATCGAGTCCATCGGCATTCATATCCCAGATTATTATCTTCTCATTTCCCGGCTGAATATTTTTCCCTATATCACCAGATATATTTTTGGGCTGAATAATCCGCTTGTTCTGGTCTTTCACTTCCAATGTTATATTTGAGGCTTCACGTTTACCTTTAAGATCATATTTTATATACATAGTGTCCCCCGTAGAGCTTATTCTCACCTCTGTGTTCTCAATTTTTGATGTCTGCGACAGTAATGAGAAACCAGCAAAACAGAAAAAAAGAGTGGTGCATATTTTTTTCATATCTGATGAGGTACGTTCAATTTATTTGAAAGCATTATATATAACCATCTCAATTGAAACTCTTCGGAACTTTCCACCCCTTTGTCCGCTTACTGTTGCGATATGATGATATTTCAAACCGGGATACTTTGACTGGAAAATATTGTTTTCTAAATAATCTCTGACTGCATAAGACCTTAGAAATGCTAAAGTTTGGTTATTGATTATTCCCTGAGATACACTAACCTCCATTTTCTGGTTTTTTCCTTCAAAATCACAATCCTCAACCAATTGTTCACCAAATTCGCCCCTGTAAGGGATAACCTTCCAGATTGGTACTGCATCTGCACTTCCATTAATAGTTATGGAAATTTCTCTGTTTGTGGTAAAATATTTTGCAAGTTCTCCTTCCATGTTTTTCTTCACGAAAGCCAGGGTAACCTGCAAAGCATTTGATTCGTTTAAAAGATATTTACCCAGCCCGAAATCATCAGACTGGAACTTAATTGAATCGTTCAGAAGCGAGTAACTGTATGTCACAGATAATGAGTGACTTTTATTTATTTTGTTAATATCAGCATGAACCTCGGTTATTACATTATCACTGATAAAACGCTGGTCCTGCATCTCGAGGGTATAAACTTTTAATTCATTTTGAATTGAATTTTCGACTTGTTTTATCTCTTCCATTTTATCTTTTCCCTCTGCTTGTTTATTTTTACCAGGTATTTTGACCTCAACAGTTTCTCCTGAAATATTAATTAGGTGGCCCCTGTGTTGTTTTTGAGCCATCACTGATAAGTTTGACACAATAAATAGGAAGAGAATAAAAAATATGAGTTTCATAACAGATGTTTTAATGAGGCTGGTTGGTTTTGGAGGCAATACCACTATACCTCATATTAATATATCCTCAATTATCCCGTTTTTATGATCATTTATAAAGATAGTCTCTTTTTCTCTTATCAGGGTGTCATGCAATTGATTAACAAAGGTCAACAAAGAAAAACCCTACTACGCTGAAGGGTGAGTAGGAGGATTATTTCATTATCCGAATCATAAAGCTGGCTGAGGTTTTTTCAAAATAAGGTAATTCGCCTTATAAATTAAAAACATTACTTTTGAAAAGGCATTAGAAATTATATAAATCCTAGCAATGAATACAAAATTTAAAAGGACCTCTTTAATCTTTGGGATAATCATATTGAGTATACTATTATTCCACAGATGCGACTCCAACAACAGCATTGGAAATTACAGGGGAACTCCTTATGTAGATTCTGTTTATAAAAAAGGAGCTCAGATTATACCCGGGAAACTTCAGTGTGAATATTATGATTTCGGCGGTGAAGGAATTGCATATCATGATAATGATTCTATCAATTCAGGGAGCGGCCACCTGAATCCTTCAGATGGCTCTTATTTGAATGAATTCCGCATAAAGGAAGCGGTTGATATTTCTTATACCAAATTTCGGGAACCTGCAATCGATAACAATTCTTTTAATTTTGTTGAACCAGAAAAAGATCAACTTTATGTGGGCTGGACGAACCCTGATGAATGGACTAAATACACAATCAATGTTAAAGCAGCTGGAAATTACAAACTCGGACTGATGTACACCTCTAATCAAAACGGGAAAATATCATTCTCGATAAATGATGTCGATATATCCGGACCGATCTCAGTTCCTTCAACTTTTGTTCCTGGTGATTCTGTGGCCTGGAGACAATGGCAACACTGGAACTATATCGACAATATTGCAAATATCCATCTTAACAAAGGATTGCAAACATTCACCATTCATACAGTAGAAATCGGACAGATGAATTATGATTTTATAAACTTTCAAAAAGTGAACTAACAACAGAAAATTTAGTTTTAAAAACTAATTATGAAAAAATCGGCCATTTTAGGTTTAGGTTTAATTTGCTTATTTTCTTTATATAGTAAATTGTATGGACAGGATATCTCAGCAAATGAACAATGCAAAAAACTGGGTAGAGGAATAAATATCATCGGCTATGACAAGGAATTGTGGAAAGATTATACCAAAGGCCGTTTCAAAGAAGAGTATTTTAAAATGATCAAAGAGGCAGGATTTTCAAACATTCGTATAAACCTGCATCCTTTTTCAAATATGGACAGTACATATAAAATTAAATCCAAATGGCTGGAAACTTTGGATTGGGTTGTAAAAAAGGGCCTCGAAGCCGATCTGATGATTATACTTGATTTACACGAATTCAACGCCATGGCGGCTGATCCGATTGCAAAAAAGGAAATGTTCCTTTCTGTCTGGAAGCAATTGGCGCCAAGATATAAAGACCAACCTTGTAATGTGATTTTTGAAATATTGAATGAACCAAATCAAAAACTTACCCCTGAGCTGTGGAACACATTTCTGATTGAGGCCGTGAAGATAATCCGCAAGACCAATCCAAACCGGACACTTATAATTGGCCCAGCTAATTGGAATGGTATTGAGACTTTACCAACCCTGGTTTTACCGAAGGAAGATAAAAACATCATAGTTACAGTACATTTTTATCACCCGATGAAATTTACACATCAGGGAACCCCTTGGTCTAAGGACAATGCAAACTTAAGCGGCATAACCTGGACTGGCACGAAAGAAGAAAAAGAGGAAGTTGACACAAAATTAAAGGTTGCTGCTGATTGGTCAAAAGCACTCGACCGTCCAATCTTTCTGGGCGAATTTGGCTCCTATGATAAAGGTGAAATGGAATCCCGCGCCCGTTATACTGCCTATGTTGCGCGCACTGCTGAAAGATTGGGCTTTAGCTGGGCATACTGGCAGTTTGACGACGATTTTATTGTTTATGACATAGATAAAGAACAATGGGTTACACCACTCCTAAATGCCTTAACAGATAAAACTTCAGAATAACTGAACATATAAACCCACCGCCATTGACGGTGGGTTTATAATTCAACAAAA